>JAUNAG010000158.1 GCA_030527685.1 Lachnospiraceae bacterium
ATAAAGAGAGAAGCATATGGCATAATAGATTCGTACATAGAATATTCGGACATTTTTCAATGATGATTTTCCGGATATCGGAAATAATAAGATTAATAACACGTGTAACGGTAACAGTTTATGGCAGCATTTGATAATAAAACAGTCATTCACACGATGGGCATCAACAATTGCGGGGGCAGGTGTATCATCGATGCGCATGTAGTGGACGGTAAAATTACAAAAATCACAACAGACAACACGGAGGGGACACCGGAGCATCCGCCCCTCCGTGCCTGTGTCAAAGGCTTTCACTATCACGAAACCTTTCTGAATGAAGAAAAACGTCTGAAGAAACCGCTGATCCGCACCGGTAAGCGCGGAAGCGGGGAGTTCAGAGAAGCGGAGTGGGAGGAAGCGATTGCGCTGATCACAAAGGAATGGATCCGGATCAGGGATACCTACGGTCCGGCTTCCCGCTATGTCCATTATGCATGGGGTGTCAGCGGTGTCTTAAGACCGCTGGATCTGGCGAAGCGTCTGCTGAGTCTGGATGGCGGTTTTCAGGATTACTACAATTCCTACAGTACGGCTGCAATCCACTATGTGACCCCGTATCTATACGGCACAAAATACGTCGGCAGCAGCTTCAGTGATCTTCTGCATTCGAACCTGATTATTCTGTGGGGGCATAATCCCGCGGATTCGAAGTTTGATACGCTGATGTATTACCTGAGTCTGGCAAAGAAACAGGGGATTCCGATTATCTGCATTGATCCGAGACGCCATGCAACGGCAAAGATTCTGGATGCGGAGTGGATCGGCATTCGTCCGACAACGGATGCGGCTCTGGCGGACGCCCTTGCCTACGTGATGATCACCGAAGACCTGTATGACCGGGCATTTATTGAGCGCTATTGCCAGGGCTTTACCGCTGCCACCATGCCGGAAGGGTATGAAGGAGAAGAGGACTACTTTTCCTACTGCCTCGGCAAGTCGGACGGCGTGCCGAAGACACCGGAGTGGGCGGAGCAGATTACCGGAATTGATGCGGAGACGATTCGAGATCTTGCAAGAAGGATGGCTGCGGCAAAACCGATGGCAATCCTGCAGGGCTACGGCGCACAGAGAAATCAGAACGGTGAACAGAGCGTACGAGGCGGTATTCTCCTTGCCTGTCTGACGGGAAATGTCGGTGTTCCGGGAGGCAGCGCTGGCGGCTCTCAGCTGCTTGAAAATCCGCCTGTTCCGGAGATGCAAAATCCGGAGAATCCCGTCAAAGAGAAGATTCCGGTGTATCGTTGGACGGATGCCGTTGCAGACGGCAGGATCAAGATGATTTTCAACCTTGCCGGCAATGCGCTGATTAACCAGCACGGAGATATCAACCGGACAAAAGAGATTCTGGCAGATGAGAGCCTTTGTGAATTCATCGTCTGCAGCGATCTCTTCATGACGGCCTCTGCAAAGTATGCGGACGTTCTTCTGCCCGGCATCTCCTTCCTTGAGATGAACAATATGACATCTCCGTGGATTCAGGGCGACTTTATCGGCTTTAACAACAAGGTTGTAGAACCGATCGGAGACGGCAGGTTTGAATATGAATGGCTGAAAGAAATCGCAGGACAGCTGCATTTGCATAAAGAATTCACGGAAGGACATGAAACAGCCGATGAATGGCTGGAAGCACTCTATGAAGAGCTTCGGACGGAACAGCCCCTCCTGCCGGACTATCACAGCGTGCGGGAGAAGGGAATCTATCGCTATGAAGTCCCGCAAAAGGTGGCGTTCCGGGAGCAGAGAGAACATCCGGAGACAGTGCCGTTTGACACACCATCCGGTAAGATTGAGATCTTTTCGACAAAACTCTTTGCCCTGCATGATCCGGCAGTACCCGCCATTCCGAAATATGTCCCGGCAGTGGAAGGCTATGAGCCTGCCGGGAAAGGTCATACAGAAACATACGCTGCCTGCCCGCTGCAGCTGATCGGTTATCACACGAAGCGGCGCTGCCACAGCATTCACGGAAACAATGAGCTGATGGACAAGATCGAAACACCGGCCGTTTATCTGCATCTGAAGGATGCGAAGGAACGCGGCATCGGGGACGGAGATCTCGTCCTGGTCTACAATGCACGCGGAAAGATGAAGCTTCCGGCAAAGGTGACGGAGGATCTGGTTCCGGGAGTGGCCGCGATCTCACAGGGAGCCTGGTATCAGCCGGATGAGACAGGAGTGGATGTGGGCGGCAATATCAATGTGCTGACCTCCCTTCATGTCACACCGCTGGCACAGGGAAATGCGCAGCATACGAACCGGGTTGAGGTAAGAAAGTTTTGAGAGAAGCGATTAAAATCAGAGGTGCAAGGGTTCACAATCTGAAAAATATCAACGTGGATGTCCCGCTCGGCAAGATTGTCGGAATCTCCGGCGTGTCCGGTTCGGGCAAATCCTCCCTTGCTCTTGGCGTGATTTATGCGGAGGGCTCCAGACGGTATCTGGATTCTCTTTCGACCTATACAAGACGGAGAATGAGTTTTTCTGCGAAGGCGGACGTGGACGATGTCATGTACGTGCCCGCTGCCCTTGCCATGCATCAGCGGCCAGGCATTCCGGGAATCCGAAGCACCTTCGGAACCGGTACGGAGACTTTGAACAGCCTGCGTCTGATGTTTTCACGTCTCTCCTCGCACCGTTGCCCGAACGGGCATTATGTCGCGCCGTCTATGGCAGTTGCGGCGATGCAGGAGATCGTCTGCCCGACATGCGGCGAGCATTTCTACGGACCTTCTGCGGAGGAGCTGGCCTTCAACAGCCAGGGTGCCTGCCGCTGCTGTGACGGTACCGGCAGTGTGCAGACCGTGGACGAGGCAAGTCTGATTCCGGACGAGACGAAGACCATCGACGAGGGTGCGGTTGCGCCGTGGAACAGTCTGATGTGGTCGCTGATGAAGGACGTCTGCCGGGAGATGGGCGTTCGGACGGATGTCCCGTTTCAGGATCTGACTGATGAGGAGAAGGATATCGTCTATCACGGACCGACCGTGAAGAAACATATTTTATATAAGGCAAAGAGCTCCAATGTTGCGGCGGAGATGGACTTCACCTATTACAGTGCCGTCGCGACTGTCGAAAATGCTCTCTCCAAGGTGAAGGATGAGAAGGGTATGAAGCGCGTGGAGAAGTTCCTGAAGCAGGGCATTTGCCCGGAATGTCACGGAACCCGTCTCTCCGCTGCCGCCAGAGCGCCGAAGCTTAAGGGCATCACACTCGATGAAGCCTGCAGGATGTCCTTAAGCGATGCCGTTGCGTGGGTGAAAACCGTGCCGGCCTCCCTTCCTGAGGAGATGCGTCCGATGGCGGAGAGTATCTGCGATTCTTTTCTGGAAAATGCAAACCGCCTGCTGGAGCTTGGCCTTGGTTACCTGACACTGGACCGCGCCGCGTCGACTCTGTCAAACGGTGAGAGGCAGCGAATGCAGCTTGCAAGAGCGGTGCGCAACAGAACGACAGGTGTTCTCTATATTCTGGATGAGCCCTCGATCGGTCTGCATCCGGACAATATCAGAGGACTCCTCGGTGTCATGGACGATCTGATTGCGGACGGCAATTCCATTGTACTGGTGGATCATGATACACAGGTTCTGGAAAAGAGTGACTGGATCATTGAGATGGGCCCCGAGGCTGGAGCGAAGGGCGGCGAGGTGATTGCGGAAGGAACGGTTGATGAGATCAGTGCGGATCCGCGATCAAAAATCGGACCGTTTCTGAATAAAGAAACACCGCGTATGCGGAACGTTTTCCCGGAAGGAGAGATGTTTTCCTCCGGAAAAATCGTGATGCGCACGAATCCGATTCACACCGTGAAACCTCTGACAGTGGAAATCCCGAAAGGGAAACTGACCGTTGTCACAGGTGTGTCCGGATCCGGCAAGACGACGATGGTTCTGGAATGCCTTGTGCCCGGTATCGAAGCCATGGCAGAAGGCCAGAAGCTGCCGGATCAGATCGCGGAAATCAATGCGCCGGGAATCCGTCAGATCAAGCTGATTGACGCGACACCGATCGGCATTAACGTTCGCTCAACGGTGGCAACGTATGCGGATGTGCATGATGAGCTTCGTAAAGTTTATGCGAAGACAGCAGATGCAAAGCAGAAGAAACTGAAAGCAGGTGAATTTTCCTATAATACAGGAAACCTGCGCTGCCCGGTCTGTGACGGCACGGGTATGATCAGTCTCGACGTTCAGTTCCTGCCGGATGTCAATATTACCTGTCCGGAGTGCGGCGGCAGCCGTTACAGGAAGGAAGCGGATCTGGTCAGAAGATCACATAAAAAGAGATCGGAGAATTATTCACTGCCTGAGCTGATGGATATGGACGTCGCAGAGGCAGCCACTGCCTGCGATGACTTAAAGAAGGTATCCGAAAAGCTGGAGATTCTGAACGATCTCGGCCTTGGCTATCTGAAGCTGGGCGAAGATACGCCGAGTTTATCAGGAGGCGAAGCGCAGAGACTGAAACTTGCCAGCGAGATGAAAAAGGGACAGGAAGATACAATCTTTGTATTTGATGAACCGACAATCGGCCTTCATCCCCTGGATACACAGACACTGCTTGGCGTCTTTGACCGCCTCGTGCAGTCAGGAGCAACAGTCATTGTTATCGAACATGATCTCGACGTGATCCGCAATGCAGACTATATCATTGATATGGGACCGGGAGGCGGAGAAGCCGGCGGAAGAATAGTGGCCTGCGGTACACCGGAGGAGCTTAGCGGAAATCAGGACAGCGTGAC
>JAUNAG010000159.1 GCA_030527685.1 Lachnospiraceae bacterium
GCTGTAAGCAGATCAGAAAAACCCATGCCGGTGCTTGCGTACGATGCACTGACATGGGTTTTTGTTTAAATCAGAGGTTATAGCCTAAATCAGATTGTGATATCAATCCTGCAGATACCGAAGATCCTCCGGTGTTGTAATCTTGATGTTGGAGTAGGAGCCTTCAACCAGCTTTACCTTTGCCAGACCGCTTCGCTCCACGATCATGGCATCATCGGTGACGCCGTTCATCGCATCCTGTTCCCGCAGAAGGTCGTTGGCGGCCTTAAGCATTTTACAGGAAAATGCCTGTGGGGTCTGTATCATCCAGACTCTGCTGCGGTCCGGTGTCTGTTCCGCAAAGCCGTCTTCATCGGCGATCTTGATTGTATCCTTGACCGGCATGCCGACGGCGCAGGCGTCATAGGCGCGCATGGCTTCATCACAGCGCTGCAGAATCTCCTCCGTGACGAAGGGGCGGGCGCCGTCATGGACCATGACATAGTCGCTTTCTTCACAGGCAAGCAGAGCACGATAGACGGAGTCGTAGCGCTCTTTACCGCCGGCGATGACATCCTTCACCTTGGGGATTTCATACTTCTGCACGATTTCCTCACGACAGTAGGAGATATAATCCTCAGACGTGACGAGCAGAATCTGATCAATCACAGGACTTGCCGCAAAGACACGCAGAGGCCGGACGATCAGAGGCTCACCATTCACACTCAGAAACTGTTTCGGAACGGAGGTGCCCATACGTCGGCCCTGTCCGGCAGCAAGGATAATAGCAGTAGTCATGACGTCTCCTTATCGCTCACCGAGCTTCAGGCCGGGAACAGCGTTGAGATCCCAGCTGCTTACGCGACCCTTCTGATACTCATGCCAGGCGGCAACACCGATCATGACGGCGTTGTCTGTGCAGTAGATCGGAGAGGGAACATAGAGCTCCAGACCGTTTTCCTCACAGGCCTTCTTCATGCCGGCACGCAGACCGCTGTTGGCTGAAACACCACCGGCCATGGCAACCTGACGGATGCCGTATTTTTTTGCGGCGGCGACGGTATGGTCGCAGAGAACCTCGACGACAGACTTCTGGAAGCTGGCAGCCAGATCGGCAGCGCAGACCTCCTCGTGCATCATCTGTGCATGATTCAGATAATTGAGAACTGCACTCTTAATGCCGCTGAAGCTGAAGTCGAATTCCGAGCCGTTGACCTTTGCCTTCGGGAAATGAATCGCGTCCGGATTGCCTTCTTTGGAAACAGCATCAATCTTCGGACCGCCCGGATAGCCGAGACCGATGGCGCGGGCAACCTTGTCAAAGGCTTCGCCGGCAGCATCATCCACGGTGCGGCCGAGAATCTCGAATTCTGCCCAGTCCTTGACAATAATCAGGTGCGTATGTCCGCCGGAGACAACCAGTCCCAGATAGGGCGGCTTCAGCTCCGGATGCTCGATGTAATTGGCGGAAATATGACCCTCGATGTGGTTGACGCCGATGAGCGGCTTACCAGCTGCCCATGCGATGGCTTTCGCTTCCGCAACGCCGACCAGAAGAGCGCCGACCAGGCCCGGACCGTAGGTCACGGCAACAGCGTCGATATCGTCAAGAGTGGTGTTTGCCTCTGCAAGAGCAGATTCAATGACATGATTGATCTTTTCGATATGACTTCTCGATGCCAGTTCCGGGACGACACCGCCGTAAAGCGTATGCATGCTGATCTGTGTATAGATCGAATTAGAAAGAACCTCGCGTCCGTCACGAACAACGGCAGCGGCCGTTTCGTCACAGGAGGTTTCAATTGTAAGAATATCGGTATGTCCGTTCTTCATCACTTCTGTTCCTCTTCGTCGTCAAATGCAAGTGAGGTGTTCCGGCCGTCACGGGGAGCCTCTGCCTGCGGGAATATTTTCCGGATTTCATCCATGTACTGGTCCGGACGGATAAGAGAGGGGCTGTAGTGGGTAAACCAGAGCTCCTTCGGCTGTGCCTTCCGTGCAATTTCTGCTGCTTCCGGCATCGTCATGTGCTTTTTCTGTCTGGCGTCATCGTCCTTCTCGTGGTCGCCGTACATACCCTCCAGAATCAGCAGATCGGCATCCTCGGCATGAGAGACAATATCCGGAGTCGGTCTGGTGTCTGTGGAATAGACAACCTTCAGACCGCGCCGCGTTTCACCGAGCACCATATCCGGAGTCAGTGTCCGTCCTTCATATTCGATAACGGCACCTTTCTGCAGCGGGCTCCAGAGCTTCAGCGGAATATTGGCAGCCTTCGCCTTTTCCACATCAAAGCGTCCGCCGCGGTGCACCTGTACTTCATAGGAATAGCAGAGGACGCGGTGGTTGACGCGGAAGGCCGTGACAGAAAGTCCGGAAATCTCAAACGTCTGTTCATTGCCCTGAATCTCCACAAAGCGGGTCTCAAAGGGGAGTTCCGGGGCAAATGTTCTGGCTGCCCGTACGATTCGCTCGATTCCCTTCGGTCCGTAGATGGTGACCGGTTCCTTGCGGTCCGAATTACCCATGGTCAGAAGAAGACCTGGCAGGCCGGCAATGTGATCAGCGTGAAAATGTGTAATCAGAATTGCGTCAATCGGCTTGCAGGACCAGCCGAGCTCGCGAAGGGCGATCTGTGTGCCTTCGCCGCAGTCGATCAGCAGGTTGCTGCCGTTGTAACGCATCATGCAGGAGGTGAGCCACCTCTTCGGCAGCGGCATCATACCGCCTGTGCCGAGCAGTGCTACGTCTAACATGAAAACCTCCGTTTCATTTAAGGTAATTCCGCATCGCGGAATGTGTTTCAGTACAAATGTCAGGAAAGCGCGGTAACTTCGTGCTTCATGACAATGGCATCCTCAGTCGGATTCGTGTAATAGCGGGGACGCCGGCCGTAGGCTTCAAAGCCCAGCTTTTCGTAAAGATGTCTGGCAGGTGCGTTGCTGTCGCGTACCTCCAGATACACAACATTGACGCCGCGCGCATGGCCTTTGTTCATCGCTTCATGCAGAAGACGGAAGCCGATGCCGCGGTTGCGCACCGTGTGAGAGACCGTGATATCAAGAACCTCTGCCTCCGGTGTCAGAAGAAGCAGACCGCAGAAGCCGATCAGCTCGCCTCCGGATTCTGCCACAAGCATGACCGTATCGTCTCTAAAAAAATAGGTAAGAAGAGAGTTGCGGTTCCACGGAGTCTGCGAATCGGCAGCCTCCAGAGCGGCAATGGAATCAATATCGTCAATCGTCAGCTCGCGAATGGAGACAGCAGAGATGGAAGCTGCTTCGTTCGTTCTGTTGGTATCTGTCATTTCTGCTCCTGTCCGGTCAGATGTACCCTCGGTGTGGCAGCTGCCCTGGAGAACGGATCCTGCGGGGTATCGCCGGTCTTCAGCTGCTGCTCACGCTCGCGCTCAGCCTGGGATTTGCGCAGGTAGATCGGTGCGTGGTCAGCTGCATTTACAAAGAGACCCTTGTTATAAAACTCGGCACCGAGAACGGCGACAGAGGCAGCACGCTGGCGGTTTGCATTAGCCGGTGCGTAGCAGTGCGGAACAACCAGGAGTGAATCGATCAGCTCGCGGCAGACTGCGACACCGTCACCAAGGAAGATGACCGGAAGCGGCAGGGCATCGGGATCAGAAGGATCCTGCGCCTCGTAGCGTGCATTCAGCTCCTCGCAGAGTTCCTGAATCGAGAGGGCGCGCTGGTCCTGCACCGTTACGAGCTGCTGCTCCTGAAAGCGGTAAAGACCGTTGTAGACCTGCTGTCTTCTGGCGTCCATGATCGGGCAGAGAAGTCCGTCGGCGTTCGGAAGGTTGCAGGCAAGGGCAGCGAGGGTCGGCACTTCGATCAGCGGTTTGCCCAGAGCCAGGCCGAGTCCCTTGGCAGTCGCAGAGCCGATGCGCAGTCCGGTAAAGGAGCCGGGACCTGCGGCAACAGCGATGGCATCGATGCTTTTCGGATCCAGCTGGATCATCTTTGAGAGCTCGTCCAGCATCGGAAGGAGCGTCTGGCTATGTGTTTTCTTGTAATTGACCGTATATTCGGCCAGAATCAGATCATCCTCGTAAACGGCGGCACTTGCGACCAGTCCAGAGGAATCAAGAGCGATTAACTTCATATTGTTAACTCCGGTGTAATTGTGATGCGGCGGAAGCTGTCATCAATAGACGGCACGCGCCGGATATCAATCCGTATGGTTTCGGGCGGCATAAGCTCAGGGATGACATCGGCCCATTCGACAAGTGAGACGCCGTCACCGAAAAATGCCTCCTCATAGCCGATCTCGTCCATTTCCTCCGGCTCTTCGATGCGATAGACATCAAAGTGATAGAGCGGAAGGCGGCCTTCTTCATAGATCTGCATGATGGTAAATGTCGGTGAGGTCACAGGCTCCGTGATGCCGAGTCCCGCAGCGAACCCCTGCGTAAAGGTAGTTTTTCCGGCTCCGAGATCGCCTGTCAGAGCGATGATCTGTCCGGGAACAGCAGCCTCTCCGAGGCGTTTTCCGAGCGCGAAGGTTTCTGCGCGGTCATGTGTTTCGATCAGCATAATTTTTATCCTTTCTGCGTGTAGATAGTAGCACAAAGTTCTTGACAAATTCAAGCATTCCGGGCTGATGCGGAAGGATTCATCGGTTGACTTCACTACAGCGCAGTGATAAGATTTCTACTGATTATATGTTTCTCACGTATGACACACAGGAGGAAGTTATTATGAAGAGAAGAGTATTAGCGCTTGCCATGGTTTCCGTCATGTCAGTGACGCTCTTCGGATGCTCAAACTCAGGCA
>JAUNAG010000033.1:0-12824 GCA_030527685.1 Lachnospiraceae bacterium
GGGGCAGTCTGCGCTTTTTGGGCTACCCGGAAGGTTATGTTTCACAGTAAAAGACCCGTGAGCTGTCCGGGGCATTAGCTTCAGAACAGGCGGGCAAATAATAAAAAGCGAGGGAAGGAATATGGATGCAAAAGGACTGATTGAAGCCGGAAAAACGGCACTTGGCATTGAGTTTGGATCCACCAGAATTAAAGCGGTTCTGACAGATCTTGACGGAAAGACACTGGCGATCGGCTTCCATGACTGGGAGAATTCTCTTATTGACGGAATCTGGACCTACAGTCTGGAGGAGATCTATGCCGGTCTGAGAGGCTGCTACACAAGCCTCCGCAAGGAGGTAGAAGCGAAATACGGAGTAACACCGACAACTTACGGTGCACTCGGCATCAGTGCGATGATGCACGGCTACATCGCACTTGACTGCGACGGTGAGATGCTGGCTCCGTTCCAGACATGGAGAAACAGCAACACAGAGCAGGCAGCAGATGAGCTGACAACACTCTTTGATTTCAACATTCCGCTTCGCTGGACAATCGCACATCTCTATCAGTGCGTGCTCGACGGCGAAGAACATCTCAAGAAGCTTGACTTCGTCACAACCCTGGATTCTTTCATTCACCTGAAGCTTACAGGAGAGAAGATTACAGGTATCGGTGATGCCGCAGGTATCTTCCCGATCGATTCCGAGACAATGGATTATGATCAGAAGATGATCGATCAGTTCGATGCGCTCATTGCACCGAAGGGCTATCCGTGGAAGACACGCGATGTTCTGCCGAAGGTTCTGACCGCAGGCCAGCCGGCAGGTTTCCTGACAGCAGAAGGTGCAGCCCTTCTTGATGAGAGCGGCAGCCTGAAGCCGGGAATTCCGATGTGCCCGTCTGAAGGCGATGCCGGAACAGGCATGGTGGCGACCAACTCCGTAGCGCCGAGAACAGGCAACGTTTCCGCCGGAACATCTGCATTTGCCATGATCGTTCTCGAAAAGAAACTCTCAAAGCTGTATCGTGAGATCGACATGGTCACCACACCGTCCGGTTTTCCGGTTGCTATGTCACATGCCAATAACGGTACATCCGATCTGAATGCCTGGGTTAACATCTTCCGTGAATTCACAGAACTGATGGGCATCAAGGCAGATATGGGCGAGCTGTACGGAAAGCTCTACACCAACACTCTGAACGGCGATGCAGACTGCGGCGGACTTCTTTCCTACGGATATCTGTCCGGTGAAGGCATCACACACCTGAATGAGGGCAGACCGCTCTTTGCAAGAACACCGGATGCAAAGTTCACACTTGCAAACTTTATGAGAGCACATCTCTATACATCTCTCGGTGCCGTCAAGCTCGGCCTCGACATCCTTCTGAAGGAAGAGGGCGTTAAGGTTGACCGTATTCTCGGACACGGCGGTCTCTTCAAGACACCGGGTGTGGCACAGAGATATCTGGCAGCAGCAGTCGGAGCACCGGTTACCTGCATGGACACAGCCAGTGAAGGCGGTCCGTGGGGCATGGCTGTACTTGCCGCTTATATGATTGACGGCGCAAAGGACTGCAGCCTGGAGGAGTATCTGGAAAAGAAGATTTTTGCAGATCAGTCCGGCACAACCATTGCACCGGAAGCAGATGAAATTGCAGGCTTTGAAGTGTTCACAGAACGCTATAAGGCAGGTATTGCAGCAGAAAAGGCAGCTGTTGATTCCATGAAATGGTAAGCTTTCAGGACTGCTCATTGCTATTTTCTGAATGATGTTGTAAGATTGTCCTCGGTCATGAGACAGGAGCTTCTCCGGAAGCTGCCCGCTCTTGTGACCGGGGACTTTTAGCTGTCAACTTGCATGTTTTGAGGAGGTTTGAATGAGCAGCAAAAAAACAGTTGGTGAACAGCCAATCTACGATGCGCGTGAGCTCGGTGCAAGCAAAATGGTGATTCTCGGCATCCAACATATGTTTGCGATGTTCGGAGCAACCGTTCTGGTTCCTGTACTGACAGGTTTAAGCGTTTCCACGACACTTCTGTTCGCCGGAATCGGCACACTTCTGTTCCACCTGATTTCCAAGAAGAAGGTTCCTGCATTCCTTGGATCTTCTTTCGCATTCCTGGCAGGATACGGAGCACTTGCACCGAACAAGGAGCCTGAGCTTCTGGTTTATGCCTGCTTCGGTGTCGCAATTTCAGGTCTTGCATACCTGATTCTTGCAGCAGCATTCAGATATTTCGGCGGCAGCCGCGTTATGAAGTACTTCCCGCCGGTTGTCACAGGTCCGATCATCATTGCAATCGGTCTGAACCTGTCTGTATCTGCTATTGCAAACTGTGAGACAAACTGGTTTGTTGCTCTCGTTGCCATTGCGGTCATCATTATCTGCAATGTCTGGGGCAAGGGCATGATCAAGATCATCCCGATTATCATGGGTGTTGTTTCTTCCTACCTTGTCGCAGCAGTGACAGGTCAGGTTAACTGGGAAGGCGTACGAAGCGCTGCATGGATCGGTCTTCCGGTTGACTGGAGCCGCACTGTATTCGGCCTTTTCGGAAGCGGAAATGTTGATACAGGACTTCTCCTGACAGCAGTGATCACAATCGTTCCGATCTCTCTGGCAACCATGATGGAGCATATCGGTGATATCTCCGCAATTTCTTCAACAGTCAATAAGAACTTCATTCAGGATCCGGGTCTTCACAGAACACTTCTCGGTGACGGCTTTGCAACAATCCTGGCATCTCTGTTCGGCGCACCGGCTAACACAACCTACGGCGAGAACACAGGCGTTCTGACGCTGACAAGAGTCTATGACCCGCTTGTCATCCGTCTGGCAGCTGTATTTGCCATTGTCTTCTCTTTCTGCCCGAAGTTCTCTGCAGTAATTGAAGCAATGCCGGCAGCGACAATGGGCGGTATCTCTCTGGTCCTTTACGGTATGATCTCCGCAGTCGGTGTTCGTAACATCGTAGAGACAAAGGTAGACTTCTCCAAGAGCCGCAACGTCATCATCGCAGCTCTGATTCTGGTTCTGTCTATCGGTATCAAGTATTCCACAGCAGGCGCTATCGTCATTCCGGCAGGCACAATCACAATCAGCCTTTCCGGTCTTGCAGTCGGCTCTCTGGTTGGTATTCTTCTGAATGCAATCCTTCCGGGCAAGGACTATCGCTTCGCTGTAGACAGCCCGAATGCAACAGGCGTTGATATGCAGATTCAGCAGGGTGAAACACTCTCTGAGGTCAGCGACCGTGTAAAGAAATCTCAGAAGCTTGCAGCTGAAAGAGCTGAAAGACAGATCGAAAGAGATCGTGAGGAGTAAAGCAGATAAAAGCCCCGCGATGCGGCCGTGACGAAGTCGTGCATGCACGAACGGAGTCTTTCATTACAGCCCAATAAAAAAAACAGGCGGTTGTCGGATTTTTCCGACAGACGCCTGTTTTTTGCTGTAAAAATGCTGTTGTTATTCCGGAACTTCTTCGAGATAACATCCGAGGAAGCGGAACTCCGGGCATGTATTCCGGAGATCATCAAGAATCTGTTCCACGCGGGGATCTTCGACAGAACCCTCTATGTCGATGTAGAAGCTGAATTCAAAATCGCGGCCCGGGATCGGGGTGCTTTCCAGCTTCAGGAGATTGATGCCGGAAGCAGAGAAACGATCCAGTACGGCAGCAAGGGAACCCGGCACATGGGGCAGAGAGAGAATCAGAGAGATTCTGGATGCGCCCGGATAGAGCAGCGGTTTTTTTGCGATGCATAAGAAACGGGTGTAGTTATGATTGCTGTCTGCAATCTTTTTCTTTACGACCTCAAGTCCGTAAAGTGCTGCGCATTCCGGAGAGGAGATGGCGGCACAGTAGGGATCATCGGATTCCGCAACGGTTCTGGCAGCAACGGCGGTATTGAGACAGGGGATCTGCGCTACCTTGTCTCCCAGACTGTGCAGAAACTGCTCACACTGTCCGAGAGCCTGCTCGTGAGAGCGGACGCTGGTGATGTCCTTCAGAGCTGTTCCCGGCTTTGCAAGAAGCTGGTGCTCGATCTTCAGCTTGTAGCTGCGGACGATGGAGATGTCCTGACGGCCGAGCAGCTGGTAGACCTGCTTGACGGAACCGAAGGTGTTGTTTTCGATCGGGAGCACCCCGAAGTCGCACATGCCTTCACGAACGGCACGGGCAACTGCATCAAAGTTTTTGAAATAGATAAATGTTCCGTCCGGGAAGAGGCGTCTGGCAGCAATCTGCGAATAGGCGCCGACAGTGCCCTGGCAGGCAATGACTCCGGAGGTCGGAATGTCAGAGACTTTTGAGATAGAAGTGTTCACGATCGATGAATCCTTTCTGCAAAAAGAAGCCGCCGGATTTTGCAGCGGCTTCTTATCAGTTGTGTTTAGTCAGCAAGAGCGTCCTTGATGCGGTGCAGTCTCTTTGCAAGAGAGTCGAAGGCATCCGGTGTGATGGACTGCGGTCCGTCGCACTTTGCGTGAGCAGGATCGTTATGGACTTCGATAATCAGACCGTCCGCACCTGCGGCAACGGCAGCCTGTGCCATGGACGGCACCAGAGAGGACTTTCCTGTGGCGTGGCTCGGGTCAATGATGATCGGAAGATGGGAAAGCTTCTTCAGAGACGGAATGCATGCGAGATCCAGTGTATTTCTGGTATAGGTCTCGAAGGTGCGGATACCGCGCTCGCAGAGAATGACATTCGGGTTGCCGCCGGCCAGAATATATTCGGCACTCATCAGAAGATCCTGATAGGTGCAGGCCATGCCGCGCTTCAGAAGTACGGGCTTACGGGTGCGGCCGAGTGCCTTTAAGAGAGAGAAGTTCTGCATATTGCGTGCACCGACCTGCAGAATGTCGATGTCTTCAAAGAGAGGGAGCTGACTTGCGTCCATGATTTCTGTGCAGATCGGAAGTCCTGTTGCTTCCTTTGCCTTCAGGAGCAGACGGATTCCTTCAATCTGCATACCCTGGAATGCGTAGGGTGAGGTGCGCGGCTTGAAAGCACCGCCGCGGAGGATGGTGGCACCGCTTGCCTTGACTTCTTTTGCAATTCCGACGATCTGTTCCTCAGACTCGACAGAACAAGGGCCTGCAATCAGAGTCAGATTGCCGCCGCCGATCTTTGTACCGCCGACTTCAATGACAGTGTCCTCGGGATGGAACTTGCGGTTTGCATTTTTATAGGGCTCCTGAACGCGCTTGACATCATCAACGATATCGAGAGCAGAGATCAGATCGATATCCAGTGCAGATGTGTCGCCGATGAGACCGAGGATGGTCTGATGGGCGCCGACAGTCGGATGCACTTCGATCTGCTGCTCCTTCAGCCAGCCCATCAGGTGGTCCAGCTGTGTCTGTTCCGGATGCTCTTTTAAAATTACAATCATGGGAATACCTCCTTCTCTTCACTGTAAAAACAGTATCTTTGTTCGTGCAGGCACGACTCAGTCATGTTCGCACCGCGGGGCGTGTTGATAAAAGCCTCGATTGCTTCATGCTTCGCATTCCCGCAATCGCCGCATGCATTCGCAAATCGCTCCGTCGCATTTGTTCCGGAGCTTTTTTGCTCATGCATGTTAGGCCGCGCTATGTCCATGACTTCGTTTGTGCAGGCACAACTCAGTCATGTCCGCACCGCGGGGCTTTTATCTAGCAAAAAGATCCCGCGGTCGGATGACCGCGGGATCTTAATTTCTCTTACATAAACCGATCGCTCGCTTTTACGGTCATACCGACAAAACCTTACCTGTTGTAAAGGTAAAGCTCGTAAAGGCGAAAAAGAAAAAAGATTTCTGCTGATACTGTGTCATACAAAATTTCCTCTTTGTATCGATCTGTAGAAAACCTTAACACCATGATTTGGGTGTGTCAAGAAAAAGAAAAAACTTTCTGAAAACAAAGAAACAGCGGAAATCCTTGAAAAGAAACGTCAGGACGTGTAGAATTAGGAGAATGATTTTTACAGAAACCCGGAGTTCCTGTTAAAAAGCTCAATGTTTGGGAGGTTCAGTTATGAACAGAGGCGTTAAAATCAGCGTACTTGGTGCAGGCCGCGTTGGTTCTGCAGTCGCTCACACAATTGCCGTTCAGGGAATTGCATCACAGATCGTTCTTGTCGATGTCGCAAAGGACAAGGCAAAGGGCGAGGCTCTTGACATCCGCCAGGGTGCAGCCGTTATGGATATGCCGGTTGATGTAATCGATGGTGACTACACAGACACTGTTGATTCCGACATCATTGTATTCACACTCGGTGCAGCAAGAAAGCCGGGCCAGACCCGTCTTGATCTTGCAAGAGGTAACGTAGAAATTATCGAATCCGTTATTCCGCAGGTAGCTAAGCTTTCTCCGGAAGCAAAGTATGTTGTCGTATCCAACCCGGTTGACATCATTACTTATACCATTATGAAGATCTCCGGTCTTCCGGAAAGCCAGATCATCGGTACAGGATGTCTTCTTGACACAGCTCGTCTCCGCAACGAAGTCGGAACACTTGCAAAGGTCAGCCCGAAGAACATCCATCTGAATGTTTACGGTGAGCACGGCGGCTCCGCTATGATTCCGTGGTCTTCAGGTTCCATCTACGGTGAGCACATCGATACTTACTTCGAGAAGCGCGGCATGGCTATCCCGGATCATGATGAGCTTCTGGAGCATGTACATGGTGCAGGCGGCCAGGTTATCGGTCTGAAGGGTGCTACCTTCTTTGCAGTCTCCGTTATCACAGCATATGTCTGCAGCTGCATCGTACATGATGCAAAGGCAGTTATGCCGCTGTCCACAATGCTGCACGGCGAGTACGGTATGGAAGATGTATGTCTGTCTCTTCCGTGCGTTCTTGGCGCAAAGGGTATTGAGAAGGTCAACGTTCCGCATATGACAGAAGAAGAAGTTGAACAGCTTCGTGCAAGCGGAAGAGCACTGAAGGAGATTACCTCCAACCTTGGTCTTTAATTAATTGCGGCAGCCCTGCTGCTGAATGAATTGAATACTGAATTAATAAGAGCGCTGCTGCACTTTCATGTGCAGCAGCGCTTTTTCAATGTCAGAAGCAGTGCGACCGGAAAAATATGTTGATATTATTTTCGGAATCACACATACTATTATAAAAGTTTTGCGAATTATTTCAAAAGGCGGTAATCATTATGAAAAGAAAGATATATCTGTCACTGATCTTATCTTCAAGCCTGCTGTTTTCTGCGGTGCCTGCAATCTATGCCTCTGACGCAGAATCCTTTTATGAGGAAACAGAGATTGACACTGCAGCAGATAATACGCCCTATGACACAGAGGAAGAGGGTGAGGAAGCTGATGAGGCTGCGGATATTGAAAGAGAATCCGATTATGATCTGCCGGCTGAAGGAGAAAAGGACACGGAGGCAGACGATAGCGGAAGCACAGATCGTGATACAGGTTCTGCATCATCTCAGGAGGAACCGGCAGAGGACGAATATGAACAGGATGATGCAGAAGATGATATCACAGCCGAAGGAGATATTAACGGACTGATTTCATGGAAACTCAGTACGGACGGAGTTCTGACGATCAGCGGTAAAGGAGAAATTCCGGATGATTATTTCGAAAATAAAAGTCCGGCTCCGTGGTACAAGTACCGGAATGAAATCAAGTCGCTTGTGATCGAAGAAGGAGTGACGAAGATCGGAGCCTACTGCTTCTATAAGTGTGAAGGGCTTACTCATGTTGAACTTCCTGACGGCCTGCTTATAGTCGGGTCTGATGCCTTTGACGGCTGCATTTCCCTTGAAAGCATCGAGATTCCTGAAAGTGTAACGGAAATTGTTTCTTATGCATTCAGGGACTGTGAGAATCTGAAGGAGATCCTGCTTCATGAGGGACTGCAAACGATTGATTATGAAGCATTCTGTAACTGTACGGCACTGACAGAGCTGGAGATTCCGGACAGTGTAACCACGATCCGCAGCTATGCTTTTGAGGGGTGCTTTAATCTGCAGAAGATCAAACTGTCGAAAAATTTGCAGGCGATTCAGGAAAAAACCTTTTATGAATGCAGCAGCCTGAAAAGCGTTGTCGTGCAGGAAACAGTGAAAAAGATAGCAGCAGATGCATTCTATCAGTGCAGAAACCTCAAAAATATCTTTTACACAGGCGATGAGACTGCATGGAAAAAGATTCGGGGGAATGATGTGCTGTCCAAAAAGGCAATTCATTACAACAGCATGGACCATACAACTGTAACAGATGAAGCAAAGATTGCGACGTGCACGGAGAACGGTTTAACAGAAGGGTCGCATTGTGAGGTTTGCGGAGAGATTTTTGTGAAACAGAAGGTGATCCAGGCTCCGGGACATACGTGGAGTGAATGGGAGGTGACAAAAGAAGCGAGCTATGCAGAGACCGGAATGCGGGTAAGAAGCTGCTCCGTCTGTGAGGAGAAAGAAACGGAGGAACTTGCAAAGCTTGAACTGCCGTTCAGGGATGTATCGGCAAACAGCCCGTTTACCGCAGCTATTGTCTGGGCAAAAGAGAGCGGGATTACGGGAGGTTTCAATAAAGAGGGTACGATGTTCGGAACGGATCAGAGCTGCACGCGCGGTCAGATCGTCACATTCCTGTGGAGAGCAGCCGGTGAACCGGATCCTTCTTCAACAGAGAATCCGTTTACGGATGTCAGTTCATCATCTCCCTTCTTCAAGGCAATTCTCTGGGCGAGGGAGAATCACATTACAGGCGGTATCAGCGAGAATACCTTTGGTGTAAACCGGAGCTGTACAAGAGGACAGGCGGCCGCATTCATCTACCGATATGCCAGAGAACCTGAAATTGATAAAGGTGCGACATTCAGGGATGTGCCGGAAACGATTTTCTGCTATAGGGCGGTCAGCTGGGCTGTGGAAAACGGAATTACAAGCGGAATGAGCAGTACGAGCTTCGCCCCGGACTCAGCCTGCACAAGAGGACAGATTGTGACCTTCCTGTATCGCTATATGAATCAGAATAACTGAACAATTTCGTACAAGTGTGAAAAGCACCTGTCGGCCGACATGATATGCCGTCATCGGCCGGCGGGTGCTTTTTGCTGTCTGTACAGAAAATCGGCACTCTTTGACGGATGTTCGGATGGAATGCATAGTTGTATAGTACAACATGACGGAAATATGGGGATGTAACAATACACTGGGTGGAGATGAAGGGGAAAATGACATGATATCGATTGCATATGGAATGTGTATAGTGCAAAAGACACAAAACAACCGGCCTGAAAGTGTACAACAAGCCAAAGATGTATTTAAGAATTGACCAAGATGTCATGTTGTTGTATAGTACAAAACAGGGAGAGAAACACAGACAAGGTGCTGTTTCTCAAAAAAGAAACTCTGCTGTATCTGAAATACAGCGGGTCAAATCACAGGAGGTTTATTATGAAGCGTAAACTCACCAGCATCGTTCTCAGCTCAGCAATGGCAGCTTCTCTTATGGTCGGCGCAGCAGTTCCGACAATGGCTGCAGACGCAGACAAGATCAAGATCGGTGTCTCCATCTGGAGCTCCACAGACGTTCTTGGTTCTCAGTGCAAGCTGATCCTTGACGCAGCAGCAGAAGCTCTTGACGTTGACATCCAGTATGTTGACCAGGGCCACGTATCCGAGAAGGTTACTGCATCTGTTGAAACACTTGCAGCAGCAGGCTGCCAGGGTATCATCATCTGCAACTCCGCAGATACAGAGATGCAGTCCGCAATTGCTACATGCCAGGCTAACGGCGTATATCTTGCACAGTTCTTCCGCGTAATCAGCGAAGAGAACAGCAAGGACATTTATGATCTGGCTAAGGCTTCCGAGTACTATGTCGGTGCAGTTCATGAAAATGAGCCGGAAAACGGCGAGAAGCTCGTTCAGATCCTTCTGGACAAGGGCTGCAGAAACATCGGTCTGATCGGCTGGGAGCAGGGCGACGCTACATGGCTCGGCCGCTGGACAGGCTATCAGGCAGGCGTTGAGAAGTGGAATGCAGAGCATCCGGATGATCAGGCAACACTTTCCGAGCCGCAGTACGCAGGCACAACATCTGAAGGCGGCGCAAAGGCTGCTAACGCTCTGATGAGTGCAGATCCGAACCTGGATGCACTGATCCCGGCAGGCGGCGGCGGAGAACCGCTGCAGGGTGCTATCTCTGCTGTTGAAGCTGCAGGCAAGACAGATTCCATCGCTATTGTTTCCACAGACTTCCTTCCGGATCTCGGCGAGAGACTTGAGAACGGATCTATGGCAGGTGAGTCCGGCGGACATTACTGCGATCCGCTGTTCGCATTCATGATGGTTTACAACGCAGTCAAGGGTAACTACACAGACTTCGCAGGCACATTCAACGATGTCAAGTTCCCGTATCTGTATGTATCTTCTGCAGAAGATTACAAGGATTATGAGAAGTACTTCGTTGATCAGCTTCCGTACACAAGCGAAGAGCTTGCAGCTATGGCAGATCTGAGCCTTGAAGACCTTCAGACAGCAGCAGCATCCCTGTCTATCGAAGACGCAGCTGCACGTGCTGCAAAATAATTTCTTCTGACCGCGCAGACGGCGCAGAAGACGGGTGAAAGGCTTCGCCCACACCCGGATAAGAGAGTGAACAAAAAGACCGGTATCACTTGATGCCGGTCTTTTTTGAAGAAAAACATGTTCTATACAACTTGAGAAAATGAGGTAATTGGTATGGGAACTTCTGCAGGCACTTCAGCAAGGAAGATTTCAGGAAAGGCAATGGGCTATCTGATTTTGTTAGCACTCGTTGTCGCATCCTGGGCAATCTTCAAGATTATTACTCCCCACAACTTCGGAACACCGAGGAATCTTCTGAGCTATCTGGAATCCTCTCTGATGATTTCAGCCGGTGCGGTGGGCTTTTACTTTGTCATGGTTATGGGCATGTTTGACTTCTCGATCGGTGCCAATATCATGCTTTCCGCTATTGTCGGAACAGTACTGGCATCCAGATATAACCTTGGTTATTTCGGACTGATCGGCGGCTGCATTCTGACAGGCGCAATCGTCGGACTGCTGAACGGCTTCTTCTATGTAAAGCTGCGCATTCCGTCCATGATCGTTACAACAGGTCTGGCACTGATCTATGAATCTATTGCAAGCTACGTGGCAGGACCGCAGTCCGCAACACTTCCCTCTGACTTAAGAGCACTGGGCGGTATGCCGGGCAACCTGATTGTGGCTGCAATTGCATTTGCAGTAGCCTATGTTCTTCTGAACTACACGAAGATCGGAACTTATACCTATGCAATCGGATCCAACGAGTTTGTGGCAAAGAACATGGGTATCAATGTCAATCTCTATAAGGTGATTGCTTTCATGATTGCAGGCGCCTTCCTCGGTGTAGAAGCAATCCTGACCATCAGCTACGGTTCTTCCATGGTTGCCGAGACCGGCATGCTTTCCATGAGCCGTAACTTCTATCCGACAATGGGATGCTTCCTCGGACTTGCTCTGAAGAAGTACGGTATTCCGATTCCGGCCATTATCATCGGCGAATTCTTCCTGCAGATCATCTATTACGGTTTCGTTGCACTCGGTGCTCCGACGGCTGTCAATGATGTCATCTCAGGTCTGGCACTGCTGATCATCGTTACCCTGACCACAAAGGTCACAAAGGGCGAAATCGTTAAATAATCGGAGGAGGAGAAGAGAATGAGCGAAGTAAGATTACAGGTTCAGAATCTGAATAAAACCTTCGGTATTACGAGGGCGGTGCAGAATGTTTCCTTCAATATCAATAAGGGCGAGGTTCACGCTCTGATCGGTGAGAACGGATCCGGTAAGTCCACTCTGACCAACATGCTGACAGGTATCTACAGCATTGACAGCGGCACCTTCGTACTGGACGGAAAGGAAATTCATCCGAAGAACCAGGTAGAGGCAAACAACGAAGGCGTTTCCATCATCGTACAGGAGCTCGGAACTCTGTCCGGTTTGACAGTTGCCGAGAACATCTTCCTGGGTCACGAAGAGCGCTTCGTCAAATGCGGACTGAAGAACACAAAGCAGATGAACCGAGAGGCTCAGAAGCTTCTGGATCAGTACGGCTTCGGACGTATCAAGGCCGGCGACATGATCGATGAGTACAACTTCGAGGACCGCAAGCTGGTCGAGATCGTAAAGGCTACCTATTTCAAGCCGAAGATCGTTGTTATCGATGAAACAACAACCGCACTTTCACAGGAAGGACGTGAGGAGCTTTACAAGCAGATGAACCGTATCCGCAGCGAGGGCGATACAATCATCTTCATCTCACACGACCTGCAGGAGATCCTGACACTTTCCGATACAATCACAATCCTCAGAGACGGTGTCTATATTGATACAGTCAAGGCAGCTGATGTCGATGAAGAGGACATCAAGCGCCTGATGGTCGGCCGTGAAGTATCCGGTGATTATTACCGCGCAGATTACGGCGAGAAGGTTTCCGATGAAGTTGTTCTCTCCGTAAAGGATGTCACAGTTCCGGGCCAGATCCATGATGTGAGCTTTGAGCTTCACAAGGGCGAGATCCTCGGCTTCGGAGGTCTGTCCGAATCCGGCATGCATGAAATCGGCAAGGCCTGCTTCGGTGCTTCCTTCGACCGCACCGGAAGTGTCACACTTGCAGACGGAACAGTGATCAACTCCATTCCGACAGCAATTGCACATCATATGGCCTATACATCAAAAGACCGTGACAATGAGTCAATCGTCATGAACCAGGGTATCGGCGACAATATCTGCCTTCCGAGCCTGAATAAGCTGACAGCCTTCGGTCCCTTCCTCTCCGGAAGAAAGATGAAGGGCTTTGCAGCAAGACATG
>JAUNAG010000033.1:12834-23356 GCA_030527685.1 Lachnospiraceae bacterium
ATGAGTATGCGAAGGAAATGTCCGTCAAGATGGTCAATACAGATCAGTTTGTCTCGGACCTTTCGGGCGGCAACAAGCAGAAGGTCGTACTTGCAAGATGGATCGGTGCGGATTCCGATATTCTTGTACTTGATTCACCGACCCGAGGCATTGACGTCAAGGTAAAGCAGGACATCTATCAGCTGATGGACAGAATGCGCAAACAGGGCAAATCCATCATCATGATTTCCGAAGAGCTGATGGAGCTGATCGGTATGTGCGACCGCATCATCATTATGAAGGACGGCACACCGAGCGGCGAGCTTGAAAGAAGTCAGAATCTGGATGAGAACAGCCTGATCGCAAAGATGGTTTAAGGAGGACAGTATGGCTAAAGAGGCAAATGCAACAGTTTCCCGCGAGGAAGAACTGAAAAAAGTATCAATCATGTCCATGGTCCGTACGCTCCTTCCGATTGCCGGACTGATCGTGGTGTTCGTAATTTTCAATGTCCTGACAAAGGGACGCATGGTAACAAAGTTTGATCTGGTTATGTCCCAGATGTATGTGACGCTGATTGCGGCAACAGGCGTTTTCTTCATCATGACAATGGGCGGTCTGGACTTCTCCCAGGGCTCTATTCTGGGTATGGCATCGATCGTGGTCTGCATGCTCTCCAAGAAGAGCATTCCGCTGGCAGTTGTCGGCGGTATCGCAACCGGCGCAGCAATCGGTGCGATCAACGGTTTCTTCTATGTAAACCGCAAGATCAAATCCTTCATCGTCACAATCTGCACCATGTTCCTGTTCCGCGGCGTGATCAAGTATCTGACCAGTAACTCACCGGTTGCCGGCGACATCAAGCTGATCACCCTGGGTATGAACAACAACTTCAAGATGGCCTGCACAGCAGTCGTACTGATTCTCGGCTTCATCGTATTCCGCTTCACCAGATTCGGAATCGATCTCAAGGCAATCGGCGCCGGTGAGAAGGCAGCCAAGTTTGCAGGCATCCGCACAGACCGCATGAAGTTCCTGATTTATGTACTGGCAGGCGCTATCACAGGCTTTGCAGCATTCATCAACTCCATCAAGGTCGGTTCCGTAACATCTTCCGGCGGTAATCAGCTGGAGACACAGATCCTGATCGCGCTCGTACTCGGCGGTATGCCGATCAGCGGCGGCGCGAAGGCAAACTTCCTGAACGTCATCATCGGTTCCATGCTTTACACCGTGCTGACAGCGGGACTGAATATGATGGGTATGACAACACAGGCAATGCAGCTGGTACAGGGCGTTGTATTCCTGATCTTCGTCTGGGTATTCGCAGACAGACAGAGCCTTCAGGTTATTAAGTAAGAGAGGTAGATATCATGAGCAAGATTTATTTTATTCCGGGAAGCCAGGATCTTTACGGCGAGGAGTGCCTGCAGCAGGTTGCTGCAGACTGCCGTGAGATGACAGCATTTTTAAATGAAAAGATCGGTGACGTGGCAGAGATCGTTCTGCTTCCGACTGTCGAGACTGCACAGATCTGTGTAGAGGACATGAAGAAGGTCATGGACGATGATGACTGCGCAGGTGTCATCACATGGATGCATACCTTCTCACCGGCCAAGATGTGGATCAAGGGTCTGCAGCTTCTGCAGAAGCCGCTCCTTCACCTGCACACACAGGCTAACGAGAAGCTTCCGTACGACAAGATTGATATGGACTTCATGAACCTGAACCAGGCTGCTCATGGCGACCGCGAGTACGGCTTCATTCTGAAGAAGCTCGGCATCCGTCATCAGGTTGTGGCAGGTTTCTATCAGCACGAAGATGTGATCCGCCAGATCCGTCAGTTCGCAGAAGTTGCCAATGCAATTGCATTTTCCAAAAATGTCACAGTTGCAACCTTCGGCAACAATATGCGTGATGTTGCCGTAACAGACGGCAACCGTCTGGAGTGCCAGATCAAGTACGGCTGGGAAGTCAAGTACTGGGGCATCGGCGAGATCGCAGAGCGCGCAAAGGATGCAGCTCCGGAGCTCGTTGACGAGAAGATGGCAGAGTACGAGAGCAAGTACACCATGGCGACAGACGATACAGACGCAGTTCGCGTACAGGCTCGCTATGAGGTTGCATTTGATCAGTTCATCGCAGAAAACGGCATCTCCGCTTTCACAGATAACTTCCAGGATCTTCACGGACTGGAGCAGCTCCCGGGCATCGCAGCTCAGAACCTGATGGCCAAGGGAATCGGCTTCGGACCGGAAGGCGACTACAAGATCAGTGCTTTCTCCGCAGTCCTGATGAAGATGGCAGAGAAGAGAGCAGGCGCAACAGGCTTTATCGAGGACTACACTTACGACCTGACACCGGGCGCAGAGCTGGAGCTTGCTTCTCACATGCTTGAGGTTCCGGCATCCTTCGCACTCAACAAGCCGGAGATTCAGGTGCATCCGCTCGGAATCGGCGGCAAGGCTGATCCGGCCAGACTGGTATTCGACGGTGTAACAGGCGACGGTATTCAGGTTACCCTCATCGACCTCGGTGATCACTTCCGCATTATCTGCGCTGACATCGAGCTGGTGAAGCAGCCGGAGCCGATGCCGAACCTTCCGGTAGCAAGAATCATGTACCGCCATAAGCCGAACTTCGCAATCGGCACAGGCGCTTGGTGCTATGCAGGCGGCGCTCATCACAGCGTTGTTTCCACAGCTCTGACAAGAGAGGACATCGCTCTCTTTGCAAAGCTGACAGATACAGAACTCGTGGTGATCGGCGACGATACCACAATGGCAGATCTGAACAGAATGTAATGACTGCCGGCAATAATTAAGCTGAACAAAACACGGAGCCGGTCCTGGAATATTTCCGGTCCGGCTCTTCTGTGAAGGCAGGATGGTAGACGACTATGACAGGTGGGGCAAAATACCAGCTCGTGATCGACTGGGTAAAAGCGCGGATTGCGGACGGCACCTATGTACAGGGTGACAGACTGATGAGCGAGAATGAACTTTGCGAGAAGTTCGGACTGAGCCGTCAGACAGTGCGTCACGCAACAGGAGAGCTTGAAAAACAGAAGATTGTAACGCGCGTCAGAGGAAGCGGCACCTACATCGGAGGTGCGTATCTTCCGGTGCGGGCAGAACGTCATATGAACGTGTCACTTGTCAGTACCTTCTATGAGAATTACATTTTCCCGCCGACGATCAAGGGAATCGAGAGAGTGCTCTCCAAAAACGGTTACTCTCTGCAGGTCAGCTTCACGGACAACAGAGTCAGCCGCGAGAGACAGATTCTGGAAAATATTCTGGAGAAAGATCACATCGATGCGCTGATTGTAGAGCCGGCAAAGAGCGCGCTTCCGAATCCGAACCTTGCCTTATACGAGGAGTTTCGACGCAGACGCATTCCGGTGCTGTTCTTCAACGCTGTCTATCCGGGACTGGACTTTTCCTGTGTCAGACTGGATGACGAGAAAGCCGGCTATGATGCGGCAAAGATTCTGATCGATGCGGGACATACCGATATCGGCGGTATCTTCAAGTCCGATGACCGTCAGGGCCATCTTCGCTATGCGGGCTTTTTAAGAGCTGTTTCCGAGGCCGGACTTCACGTCTCCCAGACCAAAGTTGTCTGGCTGGATACACCGATGACGACCAGGCTGGAAGGGATCGAATCTCATCTGCTTGACCGTATGGGAAATGCAACCGGCATCGTCTGCTATAACGACAATGTCGCAGGACAGCTGGTGACGATCTGTGAGAGACACGGCATCCGGATTCCGGAGGATCTGTCACTGGTCGGAATTGACGACGCGGCACTTGCAGGACGCAGTTTTGCGGGACTGACAACAATTCCGCATCCGAAGGAGCTTCTCGGGCAGAAGACGGCGGAAAATATTCTGCAGATGATCCAGCAGCCCGATTTTGACGGAGGCTGGTTATTCCGACCGGAGCCGATCATCAGAAATTCTGTGAAGAAGCTTGTTCCTTAAAAGGAAAGCGATCGTAAAACAGGACCGATTGCTTATATGCGGCAGTCCGGGAAACTTAAAAAATCTGAAAATGCTGCTGCAGAACGGTCCGGTTCTCAGCAGCATTTTTTACGAGTTTTTTAAGGATTTTTAAGCCTTTCTTATGTTCTACCGCCGTTCATATGAATGTGTTATAATAATATGACTTATGCATTTTAAGTGTGTCAGGCCGGCAGAAGCCGGGACGGAGAATATATGAGACTGATTTTTATACGGCATGCAGAGCCGGATTATGAACACAATACACTGACAGAGAAGGGAAAATACGAGGCAGAGCTTCTGGCACGCCGCGTTGCGAAGTGGGACAATCTCGAGGAGATCTATGTCTCTCCGCTGCCGCGCGCTCAGATGACAGCTGCACCGTTTCTGCGCGATCTGGGCAGAACGGCCGAGACACTTCCCTGGCTGGAGGAGTTCATTTATTCGGTGGAGGACCCGCTGACGGACGGTGCGACGATCAAGCACGTCCCCTGGGACTTTATGCCGGCATTTTATAAAAATAAGCCGGAATTCGCCGACCGCGAGCAGTGGATTCATGCCTGGCCCTATTACACCAATCCGGATCTGGAGCCTGCCTACAGGACCGTGACGGAGGGAATCGATGGGATCCTGGCGCGCCACGGCTACAGGCGTGACGGCTATCTCTATCGCTGTGACAGAGAACTCACGGATCAGGACGATGACAAAAATCTTGTATTTGTCTGCCATTTCGGTGTGACAGCCTTTATTCTTTCCCATGTAATGGGACTGGCAGCCCCGCAGATGACGATGAATTTTATTTCCATGCCGACAGGTGTGACGGTGGCAATTGCCGAAAAGAGGCAGCCGGAGAGTGCGCTTTTCCGGATGCAGTATTTCGGGGACACATCACATCTGAGGACAGCCGGGGAACCGGTATCAAATATGGGGGCATTTGCAAAGGTCTTTCAGGGCTGATGCATGAAGGAGCAGCTTGATGGTTAAAACTTTACTTCTCTATGACGGAAAACTGAGCTCGGCGGAGAGAATCGCCGACAGAATGTGCTATCTCATCGGAAGTGCAAAAAATGTGGAAATCAGTGAGGCACCGGAAGATCTCTCGGCTTATGAGGGTATCTGCCTGGTCTTTAATTTCTACGGCGCCGTGACAGCCGGCAGAACCAGATCCTTTCTGATCGAGCGCGGCAAGGAACTGATCGGCAAGCGTGTCATCATGGTGGGAATCGGCTTTTCGGATTCCGGTTATACCAAGTATGTCACGGATACGGAAAGAAGCGCCGGTTTAAGCAGCATCTCCGGCATCTTTGTGGGAGCGGAAAACGAGGCAATCCGTGCCGGTTATGAAATCGGCAGAATTATCAACGAGCCGAACCATGAGATGGAAGAGCACAAGCTGAATGACAGACTGGAGACGTTCATTAAGAAAAATACAGTGCTGCATCTGGCGACAGCCTGCACAGGCTATGTGCGCTGTACAACACTGAACTACCTGTATCTGGACCGCGTCTTCTATATCATGACAGAAGGCGGCAGCAAGTTCAGAGGTATTCTGGAAAACGGTGATGTTGCAGCAACGATTGCGGCTCCGGATGCGGGCATGAACGGCAGACTGCAGTCTCTGCAGATCATGGGCAAGGCCATGCCGGTGCCGGTCGGAAGTGACGAGTACCGCATTGCCATGGCAGCACGCGGCATGACAGAGGAGAGGCTGGAGGAGCTTCCGATCACGATGTTCCTGCTGAAGCTTGTCCCGTTCCGCTATGAATTCCTGGATACGGATTTTGCTGCAGAGGGTTATGACAACAGACAGATCGTGAATACCGAGTTCCGCAGAAAGAACTGGGAGGACGGTGCGGCCTACGCAACGGATGAGATGCGCGCGGCTGCAAAGGCTTCCGAGAAGCTGAAAGAAGAAGCAGCTGCGGCAGCAGCGGAGGCAAGAGAACTTGAAGCGAGTATGCTGATCCGCCGGAAGGAGGAAGAGGCAAGAGAGGCAGCAGCGGCTGCAGAGGCAAAGGCCCTGAGAGAACAGGAGCAGGAAGCCGAGATGCTTGTGCGTGAGGTCTTCACAGAGCCGGAAGATGAGCAGGAAAGAGCGGCAGACAACGCTGTGACAGCAGCGGAAACAGCTGTCGGGGAAGTGACAGACGCCGCAGAGACTGCGGAAATAGAAACAGAAGAAACAGAGTCTGCGGATGCGGCATATGATGCGGAAGCAGCAGATGCATCAGCTGAAACAGAGGAGCAGCCGGAGGATGAGGACCTGAAGTTCTATCAGCCGGAAGCAGAAAGAGGCACGCAGACAGAAGATACAGAAACGCAGAACAGAGAAGAGCAGCAGAGCAGGGAGGAGATTCCGCCGGCTCCGGCTCCCGGATCCGAAGAGGAATCAGATCTGCTTCGCGCCATCAGAAGAGCCAATCGCTTTGCCGAGACGAAGATCTATCACTTCGAGCGTCCGCAGTGGAAGCTTGATCCGGAACTTGAGGCAAACCGCAGCGAAGAGGACAAGGCAATCCGCGCCGTCTTTGACAGAGAGGACTTCGAGGTGCCGGCCTATGATGCGGGAAATGCTGCCGGAGATACGGGAGAGACAGTACAGGCGGAAGTTTCTGAGGAACACGCAGAGGCGGATGAGACAGCTGAGTCTGCAGGAAACTTCGGCTATGCAGAAACCGAGGAGCCGGAAGAGGAGCTTCTTCCCGGTGAAGAGGCTGCCGGCAGAGAGGCTTCTCGTGAGGATGCTGCTTCGGAAGAAGCGGTTGAGACAGATGACTGGGATGATGACGACTCTGACTGGGAAGAGGACGATGATGAACTGCGCGAGCGCATCCGCATGAACAGCAGACGCTATCTGCGCGAGGACAGAGCGGAGAGGAAAGCGTTCTCCTATGAAGAAGAGCAGCCTGTGTCAAAACGCGATGAGAGAGCAGATACTGTTGTGACAGATGAGGTTCCGGCAGAGGAACCGGAGGAACTTCCGGTAGAAGATGCTGCAGAGAATGAGTTCTCCGCGCAAGAATATTCTGAAGAAGATACAGACGTCTCCGATCTGACAGAAGAAGACGAGCTGCAGCAGGAAGAGGAAGCACGCAGACCACGCCGGAAACATGCCGGCCGCAGAGAGCGCGCTGCAAAGAAGGAGAGAAGAATCGGTTTCTTCGGAAGAATCGGAAGGGGAATCGGCAGTATGCTGCGGATTGATACAGAAGAGGACGAAGAAGACGAGCGCCTGACACAGCGCCTGGAACAGGATGCAGAAGATCTTCTGAGAAGTGAGAAAGACGATGCAGCTGAATAATTCAGGTAAAACCCGTATAGCATGTACTGCAGGGCGGATCGGACTGTTTTTCGGAGCAGCAGGGCTGCTGCTGCGTGCGGCTGCCAGAATGCTGCCCCGTGCGGCGGAATTACACAGGACTTACATCAATGCCTTCTGGGTGAATACACTCGGAAGGCTTTTTTCTCCTGTGCCGTTTTCGGTCGCGGAGATGCTGATTTATGCGGGCATTGTATTTGTCCTTTTGTGGCTTGTGGGGCTTTTATCACAGCTTGTCCGTAAACTTTTCCGGAAGCCGGACAGGTTCTGCGGAATTCTGAAGAACGGTCTTTCGATGGTTCTTCTTCTGGCAGGTGTCATTTTTTATCTCTACGAGAGCGGTGAAGATGCGGAATTCTTCACACAGCCTATGACAGAGAAATATGAACTCTTCAGAGGAAGTTATACAACAGAGGAACTTGCGGAGGTCTGCAGAAAGACCGTCCTGCTCTGCAATGAAGAGGCGGAGAAGGTTTCCAGAGATGAAAGAGGTTTGATGGTCACCGATGAGCGGGCGGGAGATCGCGCACGCCGGGCACTTTCCGCACTGCAGGAGCATTTTCCGGAATATAAGGGATATATTCCGAGGCCGAAGCCGGTGCAGTTCTCTGCATTGATGTCCTATACGGGGCTGGCCGGAATCTGGACGGCCTTCACGGAGGAGGCGAACTACAACCGGGATATGACTGCCTATAATATTCCGTTTACGATGTGTCACGAGCTGAGTCATGCGAAGGGAATTCTTCCGGAAAATGAAGCAAATTTCTTTGCGTGGCTGGCCTGCTCGCTCGCAGAAGATGCGGATTTCCGGTACAGTGCGGCAATGACGGCCTGGGTGTACTGCGGGAATGAGCTGTATAAGCGGGATCAGGCGTTATGGAAGGAGCTTGGCAGAGAACTGGATGAGCGGGTTCAGAAGGATCTTCTTGCGAACAACGCGTTCTGGAAGCAGTACGAAGGGAAAACGATGGAGCGGGCCGAAAGTCTGAATGATGCTTATCTGAAGGGCAAGGGGATTGAGAGCGGCAGCGGCAGTTATGAGGAGGTCGTGGATCTTCTGGTTACCTGGGAGATGCGGACAGCAGAACCGTAAAGATGAAATGTAAAGCAGGAACGCATAAATGCTGAAATTGAGCGGAAAGTTTAAACAATTTCGGGATGGTTTACGTTTTATTGGACTGAAGAATGTGCTACAATTTTATGGAATTACGGCGTTCTGCAAAAGAGAAGGCAGGGAAACATCCTGTCTTTTTTGCAGTAATAAAACAACATAAGAGGGAGCGGTAAAGAGGCATGAAGAGAAGAAAACTTGCAGCACTCATCCTGTCACTTGCAATGGTGACCGGAACGGTGTTATCTCCGATGACAGCTGCCGGTGAGAACTATGCGGCAGAAGAGACAGCGGCAGAGTTCACGGAGGAAGAAGTTTCCGGAGAGTATGAAGATCTTGCAGAGCCGGAGGAAGAGGCATCTGAAGACGCTTATGCGGACGAAGAAGTTTCAGAGGATGCTTATGCGGATGATGACACGGAAGCAGCCGATGATGCTGCCGAAGTGAACGACGCAGAGTATGCAGATGATGACGCCGGTTATGCGGATGATGATGCGGACTATGAAGCGGACGATGCTGCAGATGCAGAACTGCAGGAAGCAGCAGAATCCGATGTTGAGAGCCTGGCAGAAGCCGTCGAAGGCGAAGAGGACGAGAAACAGGGCGGCAGCCTGACTTTTGATGAGGGCGAGTTCACCAATGACGAGCTCTTCCAGAAGTACATCGATTCTCAGATGTTTGAGACCGATGAAGCTGCTCTTGCCAATTACGGTGAGACAAAGTTCAAGAATTCCAAGTATACACTGAAGCTGTACCGCGCGCTGAAGAGCAAGCTGAAGACAATCGGCCAGAAGGGCGGATCTACAGTCTTTACGGTTTCCTTCACTGTCACAACAGCGGACGGCTATAAAAAGTCTGTCATCGAGAAGATCAACAGAACAGGCTATCCTGCAGATTCCTGGCTTGGCAATACTTCCGGTAACGCTGCCAAGAAGATGTTCAGCTGCCTGCTGAATGATGTTCCGTATGAGCTTTACTGGTTCGATAAGACAACAGGTTTCAGCATAACCAATCTGACAACAAAGATGAACAGTGCACATACAAGTGTCACTGTCAGCATGAAGTTCACCTTCTATGTGGCAAGTGGTTATGCATCCAATTCCGCACGTACTTCTGTCAAGACCAATGTATCCAAGGTCAAGACAGCTGCGACAAAGGCAAAGAGCATTGTCAGCAAGTACACAGGCAAGTCCGATTATGAGAAGCTTGTCGGCTATAAGACGGAGATCTGTAAGCTGACAGACTATAACTATAATGCGATTTATTACAACTACGCCTATGGTGATCCGTGGCAGCTGATCGATGTATTCGACGGTGATCCCAGCACAAAAGTTGTCTGCGAAGGCTATTCCAAGGCATTCCAGTATCTGTGCGATCTGTCCTCTTTCGCAGATAAGAACACGAAGTGCTATATCGTAACAGGCGATATGGACGGCGGCGCTCATATGTGGAACGTTGTCAGATGGAACGGAAAGTCCTATCTGGTTGATGTTACCAATACGGACACCGATAACAAGGAATACCTCTTCATGGTATCCGATGTGGGCTCAGATAAGAGCTACACCATCAGGACCGCTTCATACGGTTCTACCAAGTATACTTATGATTCCGATACGATCGATCTGTACAGTTCCGCAATCCGCAAGCTCGGAACAGACCGTGCCTATAAGTACAAGGACAATCAGGACTCTTCCAAGTTCTTCTACTATCCGGTCATGTGGGCTCTGACCAAGGGCATTACCTCCGGTGTGACCACTTCTCAGTTCAAGCCGGATGCAACCGTTACAAGAGCCCAGATGATCACCTTCCTCTACAGAATGGCAGGAAGCCCGAACGTCAGTGCAAAAAACCGCTTCAGGGATGTTAAGGATTCTGCTTTCTATGCAAAGGCAGTTACATGGGCAGTAAACAAGGGTATCACAACGGGTACTTCCTACAATTACTTCTCACCGGACAAGCCGTGCACACGCGGTCAGATCATGACCTTCCTGTATCGCTCCAAGGGCAGCCCGTCAGCTTCTACCTACACACGTTTCTATGACGTGAGCAGCTCTGATTTTTATGCGAAGGCAGTCAACTGGGCAGTCAGCAAGGGTATTACAGACGGTAC
>JAUNAG010000160.1 GCA_030527685.1 Lachnospiraceae bacterium
CCTGTGGATCATTTTTTGTATTAAGTGTGCAACTTCATTTTACAATCGGCGACTTAATTTAAAGAGTAAACCTCTGTATATTTCTTTCTGAAATAGTCCATCAGAGGCTTTGCACTTACTTCTCTTCCGCAGACTGCATCAAGAACTTCCTTCGGCAGTCTGGTGCTTCCGTACTGATGAATCTTCTCATTAAGCCACTTTGTGATCTTTTTGATTTCTCCGTTTGCAAGAATTTCGTCAACGGATCCCAGCTCCTCTTCGATTGCTTCGAGATATAAGCCGTCATAGATGCTGCCTAAGAGATAAGACGGGAAATATCCGAAGGAGCCGTCAGACCAGTGCATATCCTGCAGGATGCCTTCTCCGTCATCTGCCGGAGTGAGATCAAGATAAGCCTTCATCTTCTCATTCCAGAGTGCCGGAAGCTCCTCCACCGGTACCTGATCACGGAAGATCGCCTTCTCCATCTCGTAGCGAAGAATGATGTGGAAGCAGTATGTCACCTCATCAGCCTCTGTGCGGATAAAGCTGTTTTTGACGTGGTTGATTTCGCGGTAAAAATCATCCAGTGAAACATTTTTCAGTTCCGGAAGGAGATTCTGGACATCTTCGTAAATCGGCTTCCAGAAATTTATATTTCTTCCGAGGACATTTTCATAGAAACGGGACTGGCTCTCGTGAATGCCCATGTAGCCGCAGCTTCCTGCCACTGTTCCGTCAAACTTCGGATTTACATTCTGCTCGAAGATCGCATGGCCGCCCTCATGGATGGCGGAGAACATGGAGGAAATCGGAGCATCTTCATAATAGTGATTGGTCACACGGACGTCTTTTGAAGAGAAGTTCAGTGTGAACGGATGCTCTGATTCGCCGACGCAGCCCTTTGCGAAATCAAAACCGATGTATTTTAACAGATAATCCTGTACTTTCTTCTGCTGATCCTTGTCATAAAAGCCTGCGAGCTTCTCCTCATCCGGCTGCTTTGCAGCAAGAATCTGTCTGGTCAGCGGAATCAGTTCACTCTTCAGTTCCTCAAAGATACGGTCGATTGTCTCTGAGTCCATACCCTCTTCGTACTGATCCAGAAGAGCATCGTATACATCTTTACCCGGATCTGTGTAGGCGACTCTCTTCTTTGTCACCTCAATGACCTTGGCAAGATGAGGAGCAAAGATGGAGAAATCCTTTGCATTCTTTGCTTCTTCCCAGGCAGCCTCAGATTCAGTCTGAATCTGTACCATCTCTGTATAGAAATCCTGCGGAATGCGCTCATCTTTTTCGATGTCACGAAGCATGCGCTTCACGATGAACTGCCAGTCGGAATCAAGTGCATCGAATTCTTCCGGTGTGTTCAGAGCAATGAGCATCTCCTTTAACTCCGGAGCGGTTGCCAGCTTAAACTGCTCCGTTGAAAAGTATGTCAGCGCATCCGAGCAGGCATCGAAGCCTTCCTTCGGCATCTGGGTTCTCATATCCCAGTACATTAAGGTGCCGACATGATTGTAGTAGTCCATCTTCTTCAGGTAGTCCTGAAACTTAACCAGTGTTTCACTCATGCTTGCTTTCTCCTTGCTGTCTTTTTTAGAACGGGACTTTTGTTTCAAGCCTCGCTTATACCCGGATAGCAATATTGCTCCAGGTGATATTTTTGCTGAATCTGAAAGCCAATTTCTTTATTATGACACAGATGCTCTACTTTGTGGGCATCTGAATTGACAATCGTGCGAATATGATAATCGCTGACAATTCTCCAGAACCGCTCATTCGGATAAGGCTTTCCGGGCTTCAGAAGTCCGTTTACATTGATTTCAAATATACGGTGCTTCTCTTCTGCCATCCGGCACATCTCCCGGACGCAGTCTTCTGCATACGAATCCCACTGTTCCAGCTGAATAAAGAACAGATCCGGATGCGCAATCAGGTCGAAGAAATCTGTATCCAGATTGCCGAGCATATTTTCCGTATATAAGCGCATGTGTTTATGATCGATGGGCTCTCTGAATACATCGAAGATTCTTCCGTCTTCACAGAGGAAATGTACGCTGCCGATCATATAGTCAAACGGATAGTTTTCCTTCAGTTCCCGATAGAAATCAACGAGTGAGGGGGTGTAGTCACATTCCAGTCCTTTCAGAATTTTTATCTGCTGTGAATATTTTTCCCGGGCATCTTCAATTTCTTTTATATAATCCGGAAGCTCACTGAGTTCCATACGGGTTCCCATATGCATCGTTTCCGGGAAAGGCGTGTGATCGGAAATTCCCAACACCTCAACATGATGCCTGATTGCTTCCTGCACATATTCCTCAACTGTTCCTTCGGCATGATGACAGCGGTAAATATGAGAATGCAGATTAACCTTTTCGTATAATTCCATAGCAGACCTTTCTGATACTCATCCTGCAATTTTTTACAAACCGTCATCCAGTATAATATAAGTTTTGATTTTTAAAAAGAAAGAAAAGAAAAAACAGATCAGACTTTATGGTGTGCTGCCCATTACGTCTGATCTGTTTGATGTGCTGCCTGTGAAGTGGTCTGTTAATGCGTCTGTTTTTATGAGGGGAAGGTCACCGTGATGAGCAGAGATTTCTCATCTGCTGTGGATGCGGTGATCTTGCCTTTATGAGAGGCGGCGATTGCCGATGCAATAGAAAGCCCCAGTCCATAGCCGCCGGTTTTGGAATTTCGTGACGCATCGGTGCGGTAAAAACGATCAAACAGATGTGTCAGGGAATCCCGGTCGATGTGTTCAGTGGTGTTATATACCTGAAGACGCAGCTGCCCTCTCCATCTGTCCAGAGACAAACGAATCTCGCCGTGCTCGTCCGTATATTTAACAGCATTATCCAGAAAGATGGCGATCAGGCGGCGGATTGTCTTTTCATCTCCGCACATGCGAAGATCCGGCACAACGGCAGCGGAAAGTGTCTTTCCCTTTGATTCAGCCACCGTCTTATAATCGTCAGCAGCTTCCTGTGCAGCATCGGACAGAGAAAACTCCGTGTACTCCATCTGCGGCTGCTCTTCCATGCGGGCAAGAAATACCAGGCTGTTGGTCAGGTCAGCCAGACGCGTTGTCTGCTTGCGAATGTCGTCCAGCCATTCATTCTCTCCGTAATCCATCTCCAGCACTTCTGTGTCAGCACTGATGACGGTCAGAGGCGTTTTGAGTTCATGTCCGGCATCGGTGATGAAGCGTTTCTGCTTTTCGTAGGATTCCGAGACCGGCCGGATAATCCGCTGAGATGTCAGAATAAGAAGAAGCAGGACTGCCAGAAAGCCCGCAGCAGATACGGCAATGCTGGTGCGCAGGAAGTTATGAAAGGACTGCAGTTCACGATAACAGTCCAGAAAATACACCTGTTTGCTGCCGGCGCCGGCTGCATTTTCAATGACGATGTAACGGTAAGTAGCCACAAAGCCGCTTGTACTTCCGCCTGCCATAATCTGATCTGCGTAAGAAACGGCCTGTTCCTCGTCCACGGCTGCGATTCTGCCGGTGTTGACGGTCGGAGCGGAATCACTGCCGGAGTACAATACGGTGAAGAATCGCATCTCGAAAGGCATTTCCGGAGAAAAATGCCTGCCCTGGTCGTTAAGATCTGCAGGCAGCATGCCGCTGTTATCGGTAAGCAGCTGCAATCGGAAATCCGCATCGGAAATGATATTCCGGTAGTTGATCACGCCGGCTGTTCCGACAATGGCAGTCAAAACAACCAGCAGAGAAAGCATGGCAGCCGCCACCAGTCTGATCCGCAATTTTCTGATCATCGCTGTTCCTCCAGAGAATAGCCGACTCCACGAGTGGCCTTAATCTGAATATCCGCATTCAATGATGCCAGTTTTTTGCGCAGATTCGAAATATATACCCAGACCACATTGAGCTCGGAATCGCTGTCATATCCCCAGATCTTTTCCATAAAACGCTCTGCGGAAATGATATTTTTCGGAGCGCTCATCATCATCTCCAGCATCTGAAACTCCTTATTGGCAAGACGAAGGCTGCCGTCCGGTGTGGAGAGTTCAAAAGCGGCACGGTCAAGCGTGACGTTCCCGTACTGAAGTGCAGAATTGGTCTGCACCGTCTGTACACGGGTAATCGCGCGGATACGGGCCAGAAGTTCCCGAGCATTGAAGGGTTTGGTCAGATAATCATTGGCTCCGGAATCCAATCCCAGAATTTTATCATCGATCTCCGATTTTGCGGTCAGCATGATAACAGGGATCAGACTGCCCCTGGCACGAAGCTTTTTTAAGACCGTAATCCCGTCCACTTTCGGCATCATGATATCCAGAATCACGGCGTCATAGTTATCCGACTCCAGATAATCCAGAGCAGCCTGGCCGTCGCAGACCGCATCCACAGAATAGTTATTTCGTTCCAGTATCGCAGTGAGCGCTTTGGAAAGCGACTGCTCGTCTTCTGCAAGTAAGAGTCTCATAGAGACACCTCCGCTTCTTTGTGTGTTTATTTCTAAAATATAGAGTAACACACGCACCTAAAACGAAGTTAAAGAATATTGCAAATCTCACAAAGCTTTTCGCATCACTGCATGAAGCCGCATTCCTTTTCGTTTCTCACAGATTTCAATCTGCAGTCCTGCCTGCTCCGCTAATCGGCGCACCTCATTCAGCGAATAGCAGTGTACATCTCC
>JAUNAG010000002.1:0-55553 GCA_030527685.1 Lachnospiraceae bacterium
TGCCGAATATATTTGCTACGGTCTCGGTGACTTTTCCTTCTGCTTTATCTACGGAGCAATCGGTTCCTACATGGTATTTTTCTATACCGACATTGCAAAGATCAGCGCTGCCACCGTCGGCACAATTCTGCTGCTAAGCAAGATCTTCGACGGCATCTCTGATCTGCTGATGGGATACATCATTGAACATGTGCATTCCCCGCTCGGCAAAGCAAGACCGTGGCTGCTCTGGATGTCCATTCCATACTGCATCGGTGCCATCCTGCTGTTTACTGTACCGGATTTTTCGTATACGGGAAGAGTTGTCTACGCGTTTATCTCCTATAACCTCATGGCAACCTTCATCTATACTTCCATGAATGTTCCGTACGGTGTACTCAGCAGTGTCATGACAAACAAACAGAACGAAAGAGCCATTCTTTCCATCAGCAGAGCTGCTATGGGAGCACTCGGTGTATTCCTCATCAGCTCGTACGCACCTGATATTGTCGATGTACTCGGCGGCGGCGCAGCCGGCTGGCAGCGTGCTTTCATTATCATCGGTATTCTTTCTGTTATCTTATTCTTCATTACCTTCTTCGGGACCAAAGAACGTGTCGGTTCCGGAGTCATGGAACAGAAAACCGGTAAGAAACAGTCGATCGGTATGCTGCAGGGACTGAAGATTCTTGCTCAGAACAAATACTGGTTCATCATGCTGCTGGTCAATGTATTCTACACTGCAATGACCTCCCTGTACGTCATGAATATGTACTATGCAAAATACGTTATTGCTGACAGCAGCTACAACAAACGCATGATGATGTGTTCCACCTTTGCAGCAATCTTTGTTCCGCTTCTGATCATCCCGATTGTGCAGAAGATCGGAAAACGCAACGTTGCCCTCTACGGCGGTGCAATTACGGGAATCCTGGGACAGATTCTGGTCATTCTTCTGACCGACCGCAGCCTTGCCGGTATGTTCCTGGGCCTGATTGTCCGTGGTATAGGTGTTGCCTGTATCAGCGCAACCAAATTCGGTATGATTGCGGATTCCATTGAATACGGTGAATTTAAAACCGGTGTTCGTGCCGAAGGATTTGTTTATTCTGCTGCTTCTCTCGGCGTCCGTGTCGGTTCGGCCGTTGCGGCAGCTGTCATCGGATGGATCTTAGGTGCCTACGGCTATAACGGAGCACTGGAAGTGCAGAGTGCAACCGCAATCCACGGCATACGTATGATGTTCTTTTATGCACCGCTTGTTGTTTTCCTTGTCCTGCTTGTTCTGCTGCTTTTCTATCACCTGGACAAAGAATATGACGGCATCATGATTGAGCTTGAAAAGAGACATCTCGAAGCAGAAAACTAATCTTCTGCAGCAGGCATTATTCACAAAACCACCAAGAAACAGCCTCCAATCCTTAAAACCGCTTTAAGCTTTCGGACGCATTTTATAACCATTTTTTACAACCAACAGGAGTAATCTATGAAAATCACAAAAGCAACACGCTGGAGAGTATTCGCCGGCGTATGGATTCAGAGCCTTTTCACCTCTGCGACTGCCTATTTCAGCCTTTTCTGCATTCCGCTGACCACAAAGTTCGGCTGGAGTGACTCCGATTTTGCACTTGCTTACACAATCTACATGTTCACCTACTGCGCAGTCGGCTTTATCGGCGGATCTCTTGCAGAGAAATTCAGCCCGACCAAGACCATCTATCTCGGTCTCTGCCTCTTCGCAGGCGGCTGGTTCCTGACCGGTTTCGCAAACAGCATCCCGCAGCTCTATATCTTCTACGGTCTGCTTGCAGGAGCAGGCGGCGGTATGATTTATCCGGCCTGCCTTCCGACAGCTCTGAAATGGTTCCCGGATCGTTCCGGTTCTATTTCCGGTCTTGTTCAGGCCGGCGCATCCTGCGGTCCTTTCATCATGAGCCCGATTGCACAGAGACTGATTGAGGCCTACGGTGCACAGATGACCTGCCGCATTCTCGGTATTGTCTTCCTGATCGGTGTCGGTGCTGTTGCATGGATGATCGTTCCGTGCCCGGAAGGCTGGCGTCCGGAAGGCTGGGTTCCGAGTGCAGCACAGGAAAAAGATCTCAGTGCTAAAAACTACAACATTCCGCAGATGGTCAAGACACCTGTCTTCTGGGTTCTTCTGCTGATGTTTATCTTTGCAAATGCAGCCGGCACGATGATGGTTTCCTTCACAAGCCCGATTGCACAGCGCCAGATCGGCCAGTCTGCTATGACAGCAGCCATGTGCGTCTCCATCATGACTCTTGCAAACATGTGCGGTCGTATCGGCTTCGGATTTATCTATGATATCCTGAAGGGCTGGAAGAGCCTGATCCTGCTGATGGTCATCAACGGGGCTTCTATGTTAATGCTGACACAGGCTTCCACACTTCCGTTCTTCATCCTCTGTGTCATCCTTGTCGGTTTCTCCTTCGGCGGACTTCTCGTCGTATTTGCACCGATGGTCCGCATGATTTTCGGTTCAAAGTACTACAACCGCAACTACGGTCTGATTTTTATCGGCTACGGAATCGGCGCATTTGTCGGCCCGAAGATCAGTGCTTATTTCTATGACACAACAGGTCAGTACACCTTAGGCTTTGTCGGCTCCGCAATCCTTGCAGCCGCTGCCATCGTACTTGTAATCATTGCACAGAAACTTGCTGCCAAAATGACTGCAGAAGCTTAACGGCTGACCTCTATTATCAGATTTGCTCCCAAACAGGAACACGCCTTCGATCCGATATCGGACCGAAGGCGTGTTCTTTCTATAATAAACTTTTTTCATAATTCATACCATAAACGGCAGCCACATCTGATGCAGATTAAAATATTCATTGTCCGGTTTCCGCATCACAACCACTCTGGTAAGCAGCGGTCCGTTTGCAATAAAACCGCGACGTGACATTTCCTTTAATAAACCTTCATAGCGCTCCGCCCCCTGATTAACGGAGTCTCTGCTTTCCATTGCCGTGTACAGACAGGGACAACTCTCAAAATACTCCACATATTCTGATTTCTTTACATGAAGAAAATCTGCATAAGATTCTTCCAGAACAAGACCGAAAGAGAACTCGTTATTTCCCGCATAGAGATCTTCCAGTTTAAACATCGCACTGGAATCCATAAATGCAGCATGCGTTTCCCACTCTTTCATCAGCCTCTGAATCTCCGGATTCCGATCCTGCTCATATCGATTCTGCGTATGAAGCCGGTACAAAGCCGGTCTCCTCTCGATTCGATAGTTTCCTATACTGGAAGCTGCATCTCTGATATTTGCCCGGCTCTCCCGAATTCTGCGCAACAGATTCATCTCATACGAAATCTCCTGCTGAAGCTCCTGTTCCCTCTCTTCAAGTGCCTCCGCAACATCCAGATCCGAAGGCTTTGCCAGAAGTTCCGCACCTTCCTCCAGCGGGAAGCCTAACTCATGATAGCTTCTCGCACGATTCAGCATATGAATGTCCCAGGTGCCGTAATATCGATAGCCGTTTTTTTCATCTCTTACCGGATTGATCAGCCCAAGCCTCTCATAATAGCGAATTGCTTCGGGTGTAATATCCAGTAACTTTGCAACTTCACTGATTCTGTATCGTTTTGGCATCTCAACCTCCGTTTCATTTCTTATCATAACAGATAATCCGGAAGCTTTCCAATCCCTCTCCTGATATCCTCCGGAAGTGGTGCCGTAAAGCAGAGTTCCTCTCCCGTAATCGGATGCCGGAAGCGCATACAGGCGGAATGAAGCGCCTGGCGCGGCAGCTCTCCTTGCTCCGGGTTATAAAGCCGGTCTCCGAGCAGCGGATGTCCGATTGCCGCCATATGCACACGGATCTGGTGCGTGCGCCCCGTCTCAAGCCTCAGTTCCAGCAGGCTGCTGTTCTCTCCCGACGCTATCACCCTGTAGTGCGTGACGGCTCTTTTTCCCTCCTGCAGGTCCACCATCTGCTCCGTTGTGTGCTCACTTTTTCTTCCGATCGGCAGGTCCACTGTTCCTTCCTCACACCGTACATTTCCCGAAACAAGTGCAAGATAGGTTCTGCCGATCAGCCTTCGCTCGCTCATGGTTGCCAGAATACTGCTGCTGATCTTGTGCTTTGCCACCGGAATGACACCGGAGGTGTCCATGTCAAGGCGGTTGCTGCAGCGAAACACAAACGGCCTGCTCTGCTTCCGGTAGTAGAAAGCGAGCGCACTGGCCAGCGAATTCTCCGTGTTGCTGTAGGTCGAATGCGTCGGCATCCCTGCCGGCTTATTCAGTACAATCAGGTCCTCATCCTCGTAAAGAACAGATAAAGGAAGCTCGACCGGAACAATTCCGGCCGAGCTCTCTTCTTCATAAACGGAAATCCTGATCTCGTCTCCCGCATGCAGCTCATCCAGCAGACGCAGCTGACTGCCGTTCCGCAGGAGTGCGCCGTCTGTGCTTTTCAATGCGGCAAGATCCGAATGCGAATACAGCCTGTTTTTCAGAAAACGGTCTGCTCTTCTTCCGTCATCCTCTTTTTTGACCTGATAGTGAATCAATCTCACTAACATCGTCTTTCTCCGTGCTTCTCTTCCTTATGCCCAGATAACAGCCAGATGCGGATTTTCCTCTTCCGCATCCTGCAGCACATGCTTTACTTTTTCCAGATACAGGTTGATCTCCCGCGGACAGCTGTCCTCATAGAAGCCGACGCAGGTATCCTGATCCATCACCGAAAGCTCATCAAACAGGGCATCCAGATTCATGCCGTAGTATTCCGGAAAACCGAAGCTCTCCGCAAGATAGGCCTGTACCTCTTCCGGCGTGGAAACATGTTTCATATCAAGCAGAATCTTTCTCATCTTCCGTTCCTCTCACTCGAAATTCAGTACAGCTGTTCAAAGGTCTTATAATGATCTTCTGTATAATACACAAGTCCGTCGTTCGAATAGATGATTCTCTTCGCGCCGCGGTAGCCGCCCGTGTAGTCAATATCACATTCGAAATACTTGCGTCCGTTCTTCTCCGGAAGCTGGCCCTCGTAATTGCCGAAGCGGTTGCCGCCGATGCTCTTTCCCGGAGCCACCTCATCCAGATTGCCGGCGCTTGAACTCCATCCGAGCTCCTCCGCCTCTCTCTTGGTGATGTAATTCTTCGGAAGCTTTCCATAGGTGTAAATGTACAGTGCCACCTCTTCCTTCGAGGTATATTCGCCGTCCTTCTCTACAGAAAGTGCTGCATCCGATCCTGCCTTTGCACTTTCGGAATCAGCTTTTCCAGAAACAGTACTCTGACTGCTGCTGTTGCTGCTGCCGGCGTCCTTCTTTCCCGAACCGGAATTCTGACTGCCGCTGTCCTTCCTGTTATTCGTAACCGTTTTGGATCGTGCTTTTTTGTTCTTTCTCTTTTTCAGCAGAACCTTTGCTTCGACGGTTTCCGTCACCATCGGGCCGGCTGCCTGCTTTGCGAAATATCCTTCAAAGCCTGTAATTGTCAGTCCGACAATCAACACCGCCAGAAGGAATAACCTGAGTTTCGGAAACAGCTTTTTCATGGCAGATCCTCCCTGCAGCTGCTCAAGCAGCGCACTCCGTCTTATACTGTCAGCTTCTCCACAATCTTTTCAAAGTGCATGAAATGTGATGCTTTTACCAGCACGGTGTCACCCTCCTGCACCAGTTCCGGAAGTTTCTCCAGGGCTGTCTCAAGCTCATCAAACTGCAGCACCTCTGTTTCCGGAGAAACAGCTGCAATACCGTCTGCGAGATTTTTCACCAGTGAGCCGACCAGTACGAAACGCTCAATGCCCATGGTGCCGACAGCCTCTCCGACTTCCCTGTGAAGAGCAGCCTCTGTTTTACCAAGCTCTCCCATGTCGCCGAGAATTGCGATTCTGCGTCCCTCAGCCTCCTTCAGAATTCCGACAGAGGCCTTCATGGACATCGGGTTTGCGTTGTAACAGTCATCGATCACCGTGACGCCGTTCTTCTCCAGGATATGAAGGCGTCCTGCAAGTGATTCCAGACTCTCAATACCGGCCTTGATCTCTTCTGCTGTCAGGCCATAGGTATAGCCGACTGCCGCACCTGCAAGTGCATTCATGACCATATGTCTTCCCGGAAGCGGGACAAGTACCTCGAATGCTTCCTCATCTACATGAATGGTGCATCGTGTTCCCTTCAGACCCTGCGGACAAATCTCATCCGCATAGACGCGGAAGCGCGGATCCATGCCGTAGAAAATCGGACGTCTTGCGTGAACATCCTCTACTGCGGCAAGCTTGTCATCCTCACCGTTCAGGATCACGGTTCCGTTCAGTCTGACATAGTCAAAGCACTCTGTCTTGGCCTTGAATACGCCGTCTCTGTCACCCAGAGCCTCCAGATGGCATTCTCCGATATTGGTAATGACCATCGTATCCGGCTCTGCTGTCTCTGCCAGCTTTGTCATCTCACCGAAATGGCTGATGCCCATCTCGAGAACAGCAATTTCATCCTCTTCTGTCAGACGGAAAACAGTCAGCGGAAGACCGAGATTGTTATTGAAATTTCCGAGTGTCTTCAGAACGCGGAACTTCTGCGACAGAACTGCCGCAATCATCTCCTTTGTGCTGGTCTTTCCGACAGAGCCTGTAATGCTGACAACCGGAAGATCCAGAACTCTCCGGTAGTAGCCTGCGATTTCCTGAATTGCCTCCGCCGTATCCTTTACCAGAATATACGGATATTCAGATACGCCCTCCGCATGCTCGGTCAGGGTCACCAGTGCGCCGGCCTCCATGACCTGCGGAATATAATCGTGGCCGTCCACTCTCGTTCCGCGCATCGGAATATAGAGGCAGCCGGGCTCGCACTTCCGGCTGTCTGTTGTAACCGACGTCACCTCTGTATGTTTGATCTCCTCCGGTCCGTGGTATCTGCCGCCGCAGGCCTTCGCGATCATCTCCGGTGTCATCTGCTTCATGTCATTTGTCCTCCGGCTGTCTTATTCGTATTTTTTCAGAGAAACTTCAATCAGCTTCTCGCAGAGCTTCTCATAATTAATGCCGAGAGAAGCAGCCTCCTGCGGCATCAGAGAAGTCGGTGTCATACCCGGAAGTGTATTGGATTCCAGACAGTACATCGCACCGCTTGCATCCATCATGAAATCAATACGGCCGTAAGCCTCCAGGAAAAGTGCGCGATAAGCACGCTCTGCAAACTGCTTCATGCGTCTTGCCTGTTCTCCGGTCAGATTGGCCGGGCAGGTCTCGATTGTCGCACCTGCTGTGTATTTGTTCTTATAATCATAAAAACCGGTTTTCGGCTCGATCTCGATCACCGGCAGTGCCTCTCCGTCAATGACGCCGACAGAGAATTCACGTCCCTTGATATACTGCTCCACCACGACTTCCGGCTCCAGAAGGAAGGCAGCGTCCAGTGCCTTCTGGTACTCCTCTTCGTCATGCGCAATATAGACGCCGACAGAAGATCCACCGCAGCACACCTTGACCACAACCGGCCAGCTGAGCTCCAGATCCGAAACATCCATGTCCTTCTCGTCAGCTCTGAGCACCTTGCCTCTCGGAACCGGCACACCTGCTGCCTGCAGAACAGTCTTGGTCAGCCCCTTATCCATGGAAAGTGCGGAACCGATATAGCCAGTGCCTGTATATTTGATCTTTCTCAGGTCAAATGCAGCCTGCAGCTTTCCGTTCTCTCCGTTTTCGCCGTGCAGTGCGAGGAAGACAATGTCGGACATCCGGCAGAGCTTGATGACGTTATCGCCGAAAAAGCCTCTGTTCGGATTGGAGGTTGCGCTGTCGATCATCTCATTCAGAGAGCGGATATAGGCAGCCGCCTCATCCACATCATAATTTTCGGGAAATGCATTCATCAGATCAACCGATTCTTCTCCGAAATACACATCAAGAAGAATCGCGCGATGTCCTGCGGCACGCAGTGCCTTGCACACTCCTGTTCCGGATACGATAGAGACCTCTCTCTCTGTGGAGATGCCTCCGCATAATACTACAATATTCATAAAACCCCTCTCACTTCTCAGATGCGCCGTCGTGAAGCGCATCCTCATCAACTTCGCCGCTTGCAAGCTTCAGAATCCGGATGACCTTCTCCTGCGGAATCTGCATATCGTTGGCAAGCTCGTCGATATTGGGCTTGGATCCAAGTTCCTCTGTCAGCCTGTCGATACTCTCGTTCAGCTTTTCCACCTGCGCCACCAGACGCAGATCGGTTCTTCCGAGCTCCTGCTCTGTATTCCGTGCCTCCTCAATTGCTGCACGGACTGCAGCGCGGACTGTTTCGTCAACAGAAAGACCGCCCCACTCATTTTCCTCTTCCTGCAGAGCATCAATTCCCTTCAGCAGGCCGATACAGCCTTCCTGAAAAAGATCCTCTTCCGCATCGGGACCTTCCGCATATTCTGCGGCGATCTCACGAACAAGAGGCATAAATTCTTCAATCAGATCATTCCTTACTGCTTCGTTCATCATCTTTCGTTATCCTATCGGAACATCTGTTCATTTTTTGCTTCTGCCTGCGATCCTGCATGACCGCCGGAGCAAAAAAGATCCATCAGTTTCTTTACATTATACTGACCCATTGTACCACTAATAAATACAAAAAACAGCCCCCTCCCAACCGGGAAGGAGCTGTCGCGATCGTTCTTTATAAAGCTTTCCGCTTATTTCTGAATCAGATTATTTCAGCTCAGATGTGCAGTGCGGGCAGCGTGTTGCAGCGATGGAAATCTCAGACTGGCAGAACGGGCAGATCTTGGTTGTCGGAGCTGCCTCTTCCTGCGGACCGTTCTTCAGATCCTTAGCCTTATTGAATGCCTTGATGACAGAGAAGATGCAGAGTGCAATGATCAGGAAATTGATGATTGCCTGAATGAAGCTGCCGACCATGATGTTCGCGCTGCCGATTGTGATTGCCAGCTTGCTGAAATCAATGCCGCCTGTGATTGCACCGATGATCGGTCCGATGATGTCATCAACAAGAGAAGTTACGATGCTGCCGAAAGCGCCGCCGACAACAACTCCAACTGCCATATCCATGACGTTGCCTCTTGAGATGAATTCCTTGAATTCTGAAACGAATCCTGCCATTTTCCTACCTCCGTAAAATCAATATGCTTGCCTGCAGTCATCCCGCATACAGCGGTCATACCACAGACAGGACAACAGTTTTTCAATAAGCTCACTACTGTAAGCATTAAAACATTCTACCACAGATTTACGCCGGTTTAAATTGCATATTCAGCTAAAATGCACTTGCAACTGTCCATTCGTACTGTATAATAATATATGACAATATTCTTCGGGGCAGGGTGTAATTCCCTACCGGCGGTAAAGTCCGCGGCCACCTCAGGTGAATGAACCGGTGACTCTCATTTGGAAATGCCAATTCCGTGAGCCAGAATTCCGGTACCGACAGTATAGTCTGGATGAAAGAAGGATCTGTTTTGTACATTGGATACCGGCAGAAATGCTATCTGCTTTCTTCCGTATTTCCCATGTGCAAACTCACACAGGCATGATCATTCACCCCGGATGCGACCTTCGGTCATCCGGGGTTTTTTCTGTCCGCAAATCCTCCCTCGGGTTCATTTACGGCAGTAAAACCACCTTGTCTGTCCCGCCCCTTACATTTTTCAAATGAAAGGAAAGAAAAAGCATGAGTACAGCAAATCCCGCAGCACGCAAATCATTTCTCAACACGAAAGAAATCGCCTTCATCGGTATCTTCGGAGCTCTCGCTTCCGTCCTGATGCTGATCGAGTTCCCGCTTTTCTTCGCGCCGTCTTTCTATGAGCTGGACTTCAGCGAGGTGCCGGTTCTGATCGCCGCTTTCGCTCTCGGCCCGGTACAGGGCTTCCTGACAGAAGTCGTCAAGCTCTTCCTGCACTTCGTTATGAAGGGTACACACACTGCAGGCGTCGGTGAGCTTGGCAACCTGCTGGTCGGCTGCGCACTTGTCATTCCGGCTTCTGTTATCTATAAGCTTCACAAGACCAGAAAGTCTGCCGTAATCGGCATGATCGCCGGCACTGTCTGCCTGATCGTAACCGGCTGCGTTGTCAATGCCTTCATCCTGCTTCCGTTCTATGCAAAAGCTTACGGTATGCCGATGGACGCACTGATCGCAATGGGAACTGCTGTCAACAGCTCCATCAACAGTGTCTTCACCTTCGTTATTCTGGCTGTCGCTCCGTTCAATCTGGTTAAGGGTGTTCTGGTTTCCATCCTGACCTTCCTGCTTTACAAGCATGTCAGCGTCTTCATCCACAAGGCAGGTGCTTAACTCCCGCAGGAGTAAACAGTCTTCATCCCGTACTATCCGCACAGTCAGAACTGTGCTACAATACCTATAGGAAATCCTTATAAAAGCGGTGTCTTTACGACACCGCTTTTGTACTATCAAAAACTTTTATATAAGCACAGTATCAATAATATCCGTACATCAGGGAGGCTGATCATCATGGCAAGAGAATGGAATATCGAGACCAAATGCGTACAGTCCGGCTATCGTCCCGGCAACGGGGAACCGCGTGAAATCCCCATCATCCAGAGCACGACCTTCAAATACGACACCAGTGCCGATATGGGTAAGCTTTTTGACCTGGAGGCGTCCGGCTATTTCTATTCCAGACTGCAGAATCCGACTAATGATTATGTCGCTGCCAAAATCACGGAGATGGAAGGCGGAACGGCAGGTATGCTGACTTCCTCCGGACAGGCTGCCACCTTCTTTGCTGTCTTCAATCTTGCAAATGCAGGTGACCACATTGTCTCCTCCTCCACGATCTACGGCGGAACCTACAACCTCTTCAACGTCACAATGCGCAAGATGGGCATCGATTTTACCTTTGTCGACCCGAACTGTTCCGAAGAAGAGCTTGAGGCAGCCTTCCGTCCCAATACCAAAGCCGTCTTCGGTGAAACCATTGCCAATCCGGCTCTCACAGTCTTTGACTTTGAGAAGTTCTCCAGAGCCGCACATGCGCACGGTGTTCCGCTGATCATCGACAACACTTTTGCGACTCCGGTAAACTGCCGTCCCTTTGAATGGGGTGCCGATATCATCACCCACTCCACTACCAAATACATGGACGGCCACGGTGCTGCCCTCGGCGGTGCCGTCATCGATTCCGGCAAATTTGACTGGATGGCACATGCGGACAATTTCCCCGGCCTGACCACTCCGGACGAGAGCTACCACGGCATCACCTATGCGGAGAAGTTCGGCAGGGAGGGTGCATTTATCACAAAGGCAACCGCACAGCTGATGCGCGATTTCGGCGCTGCTCAGAGTCCGCAGCATGCATTTATCCTGAATCTCGGTCTCGAGAGTCTGCACTGCCGCATGAAGCAGCACTGTGCCAATGCGCTTGCCCTCGCAGAATTCCTGCAGTCCAGTCCGAAGGTCGACTGGGTCAGCTATCCTTCTCTGCCGGGCGATCCGTATTATGAGCGTGCGCAGAAATACATGCCGAACGGCTCCTGCGGCGTTGTCTCCTTCGGCATCAAGGGCAGCCGCGCCGACGCTGAAGCCTTCATGAAGGAGCTGCGTGTCTTCTCCATTGAGACACATGTTGCAGACGCCCGCTCCTGCTGCCTGCATCCGGCAAGCTCCACTCACAGACAGCTGACGGATGAAGAACTTCTTGCAGGCGGTGTTTCCGCTAACCTGGTCCGTATGAGCTGCGGTCTTGAGGCAGCACAGGATCTGGTCGGAGATGTCGAGCAGGCACTTGCTAAAATCTGATCTCTTCCTATATTAAACTGCTGCTTTGAGTACGATTTTGTCGTCCCCGGAAAATCCGGCAGAATTTCACACGGTATAATAAACGTTAAAAAAACAGGCAGGCTTCCCCGAAAAAGGAGAAACCTGCCTGTATTATTTCTGAACTGTTCTTTACAGCTTTGAGAGCGCTGCCTCATCGCCGATGATGGTGCAGTCCGGATGGAACTGCAGGATGGAGCCCGGAACGGACGGGGTAACCGGACCGTTGACGCAGGCTGCAACTGCATCAGCCTTGTCTGCGCCGTTGACAACCAGCACGATCTTCCTTGCTCTCATGATCATGCCGATACCCATTGTCAGTGCCTGCTTCGGAACGTCGTCTTCACTTGCGAAGAAACGGGCATTGGCCTCAATGGTGCGCGGATCAAGTCCCTGGATATGTGTACCATCCGGGAAATTGTCTGCCGGCTCATTGAAAGCGATGTGACCGTCATGGCCGAGGCCGAGGAGCTGCAGATCGATGCCGCCGCGGGCGCGGATTGCGTCGTCATAGGCACGGCACTCTGCTTCCGGATCCTCTGCTCTTCCGTTCAGGACATGTGTCTTGTCTTTCGGAAGGTTCACATGATCAAACAGATGCTCATGCATGAAGTAATAATAGCTCTGATCGTTGGTACGCTCGATGCCCAGATACTCGTCCAGGTTGAAAGTCTCGATGCCGCTGAAATCAAGAAGGCCTTCCTGATACCAGCCGATCAGACGATCGTACAGGCCGATCGGAGAAGATCCGGTCGCAAGACCCAGTACAGAATCCGGTTTTGTCATCACCTGTGCAGCCAGTAATCCGGCTGCCTTCAGGCTGACATCTGCATAATCTTTAGCCTTAATAATACGCATTGCTGTTCTCCTTCTATATTAAATGATCTTTATTTAATAATCTTTTTCACTCAATCGGACGCACGCACGCCGCAACTGCCTCGGCAATCTTTATGCCGTCGACCGCTGCCGACATGATGCCGCCTGCATAACCGGCACCCTCTCCGCACGGGAAAAGTCCGCGCAGGCCTGTCGACTGACCTCCTTCATCTCTTGTCAGTCTGACCGGTGATGATGTACGGCTTTCCAGTCCGATCACATAAGCCTCCGGACCCGCAAAGCCCGGAATGATGCGGTCAAAGCGCTGCATACCTTCGATCAGATCCGCTGTCAGCTCTTCAGGGAGCAGATCTCTTAACGAGCTTTCCGCCGCAAGCCCCTTCACGCAAAGCTTTTCGGCTTCTTCTTCGCTTAAACAGCGTACTGCACGAACTCCCTCTCTGTCAAAGCCTGATTGCATTTCCGCAGCAGAAAATTCCTGCTCCAGATCCTGATACTTCTCAACCGGAACTCTTCCGTCCGCAATCCGGAATGCCTTTTCCTCCAGTCTTTCCTGGAAATGCAAGCCGGCAAGGACATCTTCTCCTCCGAACTCTTCCGCTCCGACTGTCATGACGATCGCACTGTTGGCACGTGCACTGTCTCTGGCATAATCGCTCATGCCGTTGACAGCCAGTCTGCCCTGCTCAGAGGATGCATTTACCACATAGCCGCCCGGACACATACAGAAGCTGTAGACACCACGGCCTGACTTTGCCTGTGCCGTCAGCTTATAGCTGGATGCGGGTATTCCGAGCCGCTGCAGTTCTTCCTGATCTTCGATGCCGACCGCCCACCTGTCAATCATGGCCTGCGGATGTGAGACGCGGCAGCCGACCGCAAAGTTCTTCTGTGTCATCGGAATGCCGTCCTGATGCAGCGTCCGGATTGTGTCGCGGGCACTGTGTCCCGGTGCCAGTACGACCACCTCGGCCGGAAGTACATAAGTGCGCGTTTCTTCTTCCTTTACACCACAGGTACTCTGCTCCTGTCCTGTTCGGTAATCGGACTGTCCTGCACGGGATGCATCGAAAACGCTTTCCTCCACTTCCACACCTGTAACGTGTCCCGACTCCGTCTGAAGAGCTGTCATTCTGGAATGGAACCGGACTTCACCTCCCAGTTCCCGGATCTCCTCTCTGAGACGGACAATGACACCCCGCAGAAGATCTGTACCGATGTGAGGATGATATTCATACGTAATATCCTCCGGCGCACCGGCCTTAACAAAGGTTTCCATGACGGCACCGATTCTGCCGAACTTATCTTTGACGTTTGTTGTCAGTTTTCCGTCTGAATAGGTGCCAGCTCCGCCCTCTCCGAACTGAATATTGGATTTCCCGTTCAAAACGCCTGTTTTCCAGAAGTTTTCGACGTCCGCCGTGCGCTCTTCCATAGAGGCGCCGCGCTCCAGAACGATCGGTCTGTAGCCGGCACGCGCCAGCATCAGCGCGCAGAAAAGTCCTGCCGGACCGAATCCGACAACAACAGGACGATGCAACAGTACCGGAAGCTGTTCATCCGGTTCCGGAAAGCTGTATGAAACCGGACGTTCGAAACGGATATTCCCGCTTTTTGCCGCAGCAGCCTTCTTTTCCTCACGTTTTTCGCTCTTTTTGTCCTCTCCCAGGGAAACCTGCACCGAGTAGATGTCAAAGAGAGCCGGTTTCTTTCTGGCGTCCAGCGAATGCCGGACGATCTTCCATGTATAGACATCGGAAGGAGAAAGACGGAGAAGCTTCCGGATCTTTCCCTCCAGCATGTCCTTATCACTGCCGCACGGCAACTTAATCTGGTCAATTCTGATCATCTGAATACCATTTTCCCGTTCATTTTTATCAGAATTTGAATGATTCTGAATAGTTACAGATTAACATACTTTGTGTTATTATGAAATCGTATGCTTATGAAAAGGTTATGTTTCTTCTACGTTTGAAAGGAGACATTCAGTGAGTACCTTCTATAACATCATATTCATGCTCGGCGGACTTGGCATGTTCCTCTACGGCATGAGAATCATGGGCGACGGTCTGAAGAGCAGTTCCGGCGGCACCATGAAAAATGCTCTCGCCAAGGTTACGAACAAGCCGATCATGGGTCTGATCTTCGGCTGTCTGGTTACAGCCATGATTCAGAGTTCGACGGCCACGATCGTCCTGACAGTCGGTCTCGTCGGTGCCGGCTTCCTGACCTTCCGTCAGTCTGTCGGTATTGTATTCGGTGCAAATGTCGGTACTGCCATCACCGCTCAGATCATCCGACTGATGGATGTCGATGCCGGAAGCGGCAGCATTATCAATTTCTTCAAATCCGAGAACCTTGCTTCGATCGCACTGATCGTCGGCATCATTCTCATCATGTTTGTTCACACCCGTTCCTCAAACACAACAGGTAATGTCCTGATGGGCTTCGGTATCCTGTTCATGGGTCTGATGAACATGAGTACAGGTGTCAGCTACATGAAGGACTCGGTCAGCGGACTTCTGGTCGCCTTCGAAGGCAATTACTTCCTCGGCTTCCTCGCCGGTGTCGCTGTAACCGGTCTCATCCAGAGCTCTTCGGCTGTTGTCGGTATCATCCAGACAATCGCCAGCTCCGTCGGTGTCAAGTTCTGCGGTATCTTCGCTGTCATCATCGGTGTTAATATCGGTGACTGTATCACTACCTTCCTTGTCTGCCGCATCGGCGCCAAGAAGGAGCAGATCCGCACCTGCCTGGTTCATATTATCTACAACGTATTTGCCGCACTGCTGCTGATTACTTCTCTGATTATTCTCCGAATGACAGGCATCATGCCCGATGCATTCTGGAATAAGACCCTGAATTCCGGCGGTGTCGCAAACGTACACGGTCTCTTCAGACTGATCCCGGCGGTTGTCCTGATTCCGTTCGCCAACCGCTTCGCTGCAATTGCAGAGAAGATCGTTCCGGAAGTCGCAGGCGACGAGGAAGAGGACGATATCGAGAGAAATCTTCGCGAGCTCGATATGCACCTCATCACAAACCCGAAACTTGCACTTGATGAATGTGAGCATCTGATCGGACACATGGCTGATGTATCCATCAAGAACTACAACTCCACCATCAAGCAGTTCTTTGAATTCAAGAAGAAGCGTGCAGGAAAGATTCTCTACAGAGAAGATCTTCTCGACCGCATGGCCGATGCCTGCAACCAGTATATTGTCGCTGTATCACCTCATGTGACACGCGATATCGATAACCGCACACAGAGCTTCCAGCTGAGAGCCCTGACCTGCTTCGAGCGTATCGGCGACCTGGCAATCAACATCAACGACAGTGTTGTAAAGCTCTATGAAACCGATAAGCATTTCTCGGAAATTGCGCAGCAGGAACTGCAGATTGCTTATGACTGCATCCGCGACATCCTGCAGCTGACTGTCAATGCCTATAAGAACGATGACGTTGCTCTTGCAAGACAGGTCGAGCCGCTTGAAGAAGTCATCGATGAGCTGATTGAAGATCTGCGCGGCCGTCATGTTTACCGCATGACACACAATGAATGCGATATCTTCAACGGCATTGAGTATCAGAACCTCCTCGGCAACCTGGAGCGTATCTCTGATCAGTGCTCCGACCTTGCAGTCTACCTCCTCGGCAGACATGATGATTCCATCAACGGCAAGGAGCATATCTACATTCACAACCTGCATCACTCCGACAACAAGCAGTACATGGAGCTCTTCCAGACAAACTATGAGACCTACTTCGGAAGACTGAATATCATCCCGCCTTCCAACGCTGATCTCCTGAAGGCACAGGCCGTCAATGCTTCCAATGAAGCACCTGTAGACGGAGCTGCCGAAGCAGCAGCTGTTGTTGCAGAAAGTCAGACAGCAGATGCTTCCGCCGAGAGCTCTTCCGATCCTTCTTAAAGGAGAGTCATCATGAACACATTCTATTACCTGATGGTTACCGTCGGTGTCATCGGCGTCGTGATCTCGGAAATTCTGCTGGTCATTGCCATGCTGAAACCGAATGACAGGATCACAACAAGAATGGCAGGAAAGCTGATCGTCTTCTTCTTCCTGCTTCTGACAGTCAGTGTAACAGTTACCATGTTCCTGAATAAATTCGCATAACAAAGGACCCGGTTCAACTGAACCGGGTCTTTTCATTCACTGAAATATAAGAAGACGCGCTGCCCTTTCACGGGTCTGCGCAGCTAACTACAAGGAGCACGCAGCTATGATTTCCAGAGAAGATATGCTCGAACTGACACGGCGCATGACACCGACCCGCACCTGCTTCTCCCGGGTTGCCGGCGCCTATATGGACAGCGAGGGCTTCATCGACAACACCTTCAATGTCAACTTCCTGAATCTGAAGGAAGCTGATAAAACCAGCAATCTCAAACTTGCCAAAACAGTCCCCTTCTCCAAAACCAATGTGCAGCTCAAAGAGCACACGTTCTCAAAAGAAGCCATGGGAAACGGCAGTATGTGGCAGCTCCTGACCGGCATCCATAACTGCGGACTGAAGAATGATCTCCTGATGGAGGTCCTCTACGAGCAGATCGGCAGCGCCTACAAAAGCTATCGTGACTATGCTGTTGCTGTCTTCCACGGCACCTATGATGTACCGATGAAGTCAACCGATCACGGCTATCTCTACGAGTCGGAAGAGGTTTACAGCTTCATTATCTGTACTGTCTCCCCACTCCTGCCGGATTATGAAATCGGGCGGCCGGACTACGGCTTCCTCTTCCCTGCCTTCTCCTTCCGCAGCGCTTCTCCTGATGCCATCGACATCTTCAACAGAGATCCGGAGAATCCGCAGAGTAAGCTTACGAATCTGATTCTCGGCCGGCCCTGAAATCTGCTCTTTTCAATCCAGAACCAGCTTCACTGCGCCGTACATGCCGGCATCATTGCCAAGCTTTGCCAGAACAATCTTTGTATCGACAGATGCATGGAATGCTGTCTTCTTAAAGTTCTCGGAAACCAGATTCAGAAGATAGGAGCCTGCTCTTGAAACACCGCCGCCGATGACATAGATCTGCGGATCAATGACGCAGGAGATTGATGCCATTGCTCTTCCGAGGACCTGGCCGACATGCTCGGCAACCTCTACTGCGACTTCATCGCCCTGCTTTGCTGCATCGAATACATGCTTTGCGGTCAGATTCTTCTTCTCGCGAAGTACAGACGGACGGTCTGTATTCTTCAGTGCCTCTGTTCCAAGATAAGCGATGCCTGTTGCGGAGCAGTACTGCTCCAGATGGCCTGTGCCGCCGCAGCCGCAGACTCTTGTCTCCTCTGCATTGACCTGCATATGGCCGACCTCGCCTGCTGCACCGAAGGTTCCGCCGACGATCTTTCCGTTAAGGACGATGCCGCCGCCGACACCTGTTCCGAGTGTGATCATCACGACGTCGGTGTAGCCTTCGCCGCCGCCCTTCCACATCTCGCCGAGGGCAGCTGCATTTGCATCATTCGCAACCTTGACATTCTCAATGCCTGTCAGCTTTCTCATCTCCTCCGCTACCGGACGGACGCCCCATCCGAGATTGACGCAGCGATTGACAACTGCCTCCTCATGTACCGGTCCCGGAACGTCGATGCCGATTCCGTGGAGGTCATCCTTCTCAAGACCTGCTTCTGTCAGATCCTTCATGATGGAATCTGCGATATCCTTCAGGATAAATGCACCCGAATCTTCTTTTCTTGTCGGAATTTCGTATTTATGGACGAGCTCTCCGTCTGTTGAGAAGCGGCCGATCTTTACTGTAGTTCCGCCGAGATCCACTCCGTATGCATACTTCTTCATCTTCATCCTCCTTATAAAAAAGCAGCCGTTTTCCGCTGTCATTTTTGCTGAAAACCTGCTCAATTGCACTTTTTTTATCATACCCCATCCGTATGGAATTCGTCCACAGCAGACCTTCAAAAATGCACTCGATTATGTGCTTTCTTTTGCATTCTGCTTTCTGCGTCTGTAGTCGGAAGGAGTCTCTCCCATCAGCTTGTGAAAGACCTTTGAAAAGTACAGACCGTTGTCGTAGCCGACGGACATGCCGATGGCCGAAACAGTCAGCTGGCTTCTTCTTAAAAGCTCCGCTGCCCTGCGTATTCTGTAATTGTCCAGATACTCTTTCGGAGAGGCTCCTGTCTCCGCGGAAAAGGCGCGAAACAATGTGCTGCGGCTCACACCGGCATAAGAGGCAATCTCCTCTACCGATATCGGATAGGAATAATTCTGATCGATATAGGCTGCCGCCCGCTGTACGGTTTCCGCTGCACTGCTCCGCGCAGATTCCGGTTCATCTGCCTCCTTAATCAGAAGAGCCAGCAGCAGATACAGCTCACCCGTCATACGTGCTGCATTTTCCACTCTGTGGCCGAAAGCCGCATTGATTCTCTCCAGTCTCTTTTCAAGTTCCTTTCCGAAGGTAATCTGCCGGAGCACCGGTGTTTCCTTTCGAAAATCGGTTTCACGAATCAGTCCCCGTGCATCAGATCCCGAAAAACCGACCCACTCGTAGATCCATGGATCCTTCGGATCGGCCTGATAGCTGATCTCCGTCTTCGGATAAGCCAGAAATACATCACCTGCCGTAAGCTCGTACACCGTTCCTCCGACCCGGTAGCAGCCTTTTCCGCTGCTGATATAGTGAATCAGAAAATGATCACGGATACCCGGTCCCCAGGAATAGAGAGGGGTGCATTTCTGATGACCGACATTGACAACTGTCAGCGAAACCATCCGGTTGTCTTCTGTTTTGTTGCTGAGTTTTTCCGGTTCTCTCATGCCTGCTCCTTTCCTGCGGTGATCTGACTGCCGTAAAATCCCGATTGCTGTTGTGTTTCGCAGAACTTTTAACAGATCTATTGTATAGCCGCCGACAGCTGCAGACAAGATGTGATCCGCACCTTCTGCAACATAATTGCATATACGCACAACGATATTCTATTCACTTTCCTCCCCCGCAAAGGCAAAATAAAGGCATAAGAAACAACCGTTATTTACATCTATTTGAGGAAAACAGCCATGACAGCAGAACAGGCAGTAAAAGCATTGATCTCCTACGGAATCCGCACCGGACTGATCGAAAAAGCCGACAGCCACTGGGCAGCCAACAGCATTTATCATCTGATCGGTATTGAACCGGAGTCAGACTTTGATCCTGCAGGCGGTGAAGAGGCCGAACTCGAGGATATCCTCGCCGTCCTTCTTGATGATGCAGCTGCACGCGGCCGTATTGACAGCGGCATCGCCAGCCGTGATCTTTTTGACACAGAAATCATGGGCTGCCTGACACCGCGCCCGAGTGAAGTACAGCGCACCTTCAACAGGCTTTACGAAGAGAGCCCGGAAAAGGCTACAGATTATTTCTATAAGCTTTCAGGCGACAGCGATTATATTCGCCGCTACCGTATCCGCAAGGATATCAAGTGGACTGCAAAGACTGCTTACGGCGATCTGGATATCACCATCAATCTCTCCAAGCCGGAGAAGGATCCGAAGGCTATCGCAGCAGCACTCACAAAGAAGCAGAACTCCTATCCGAAGTGCCTGCTCTGCCGTGAGAACGAAGGCTATGCAGGACGTCTGGACCATCCGGCACGCGAGAATCTTCGTCTGATTCCGCTGACTCTGGACGGCGAGGACTGGTATCTGCAGTATTCTCCGTATGTCTACTACAACGAACACTGCATCGTGTTCTCCGGAAAGCATGTTCCGATGAAGATCAGCCGTGCAACCTTTGCAAGACTGCTGGAATTCATCACCCGCTTCTCGCATTACACCGTCGGCTCCAATGCCGATCTGCCGATCGTCGGCGGTTCCATCCTGACACATGAACATTTCCAGGGCGGAAATTACATCTTCCCGATGGCAAGAGCAGGCATCCGTGAGTCTCTGTCCTTCAAGGGCTTTGAGGATATCGAAGCAGGCATTGTTGACTGGTCCATGTCCGTCATCCGCCTGACCGGCTCCGATCCGGACCGCATCATCGAACTTGCCGACAGAATTCTGACATCCTGGCGCGGTTATTCCGATGCCTCCTGCGGCATCCTTGCAGAGACGGACGGCACACCGCACAACACGATCACACCGATCGCGCGCAGACGCGGTGAAAGATTCGAGCTGGACCTCGTGCTCCGCAACAACCGCACAACAGAGGAATATCCGCTCGGCATCTATCATCCGCACAATGAATATCATCACATCAAGAAGGAAAATATCGGCCTGATCGAGGTCATGGGACTTGCCGTTCTGCCGGCACGTCTGAAGGGCGAGATGGAGCTTCTTGAAAAGACCATCCTCGAAGGAAAGAGCGTCCGCTCCGAGGCTTCTCTTGAAGCACACGCAGACTGGGCCGATGAAATTCTCCGCGCACATCCGGAATTCGCTCCGGCAGCTCTCGCTGGTCTTGAGGACAAGACTGAAATCGCCGCTGCACTCGACCGCGTCATCAAGGACGAAATCGGTATTGTCTTCTCAAATGTTCTTGAAAACTGCGGCGTCTTCAAGGATACTGAAGAAGGAGCCGAAGGCTTCCGCCGTTTTGCCTCACAGGTACTGTAAACGAGCATTTATTTCATCTGCATATCACAGGAGTATAAAGATGGCTGACAATAAAACCATGCTGAATGAAACTGAAATTCTTGAGAAGCTTTCCGAGGGCTTTGTCTCCCGTTTCGGAGGAGACGGCTTCCGCTTCTTCTTTGCACCGGGCCGTGTCAATCTGATCGGTGAACACACTGATTACAACGGCGGTCATGTATTCCCCTGCGCTCTTTCCTTCGGAACCTACGCAGTGGCAAGAAAGAGAGACGACGACCGCGTCCTTCTTTCCTCTCTGAATGTCGGAGCCGGCCTCGTCAGCGAGACCTCCGTCAGCAATATTGTGAAGAGCGAAGGCATGGACTGGACCAACTATCCGAAGGGCGTCATCTGGGCATTCCTTGAAGCCGGCCACAAGCTTCCTTCCGGCTTCGAAGTACTCTTCTACGGCAATATTCCGGCAGGTTCCGGTCTCTCCAGCTCTGCTTCTCTTGAAGTACTGACAGGTCTGGTTCTGCGCGAGCTCTTTGAGCTTCCGAATGTATCCGGTGTCGATCTGGCTCTCTACGGTCAGAAGGCAGAGAATGATTTCGTCGGCATGAACTGCGGCATCATGGATCAGTTTGCCTCTGCCATGGGCAAGGAGAATCACGCCATCTATCTTGATGCCAATACCCTGAAATATGAATACGCACCGCTCACCATGCCGGATGCAAAGATTGTCATCACCAACAGTGCAGTCAAGCACCAGCTTGCCTCTTCCGAATACAATACAAGAAGAGCCGAGTGTGAGCAGGCCGTACGCGAAATCAGCGCTGTCCGCAAGATTGAAACTTTAGGCGAGCTGACACCGGCTGAATTCGAGGAACTGAAAGGTAATCTCTCCAGTGATGTTCTGGTTCGCCGTGCACGCCACGCCGTAACCGAGAATGCCCGCACACTGGATGCTGTCAACGCACTGAAGGCAGGCGATATCGAAACCTTCGGCAAGCTGATGAATGCCTCCCATGACTCCCTGCAGTATGATTATGAAGTCTCCTGCCCGGAAGTTGACGTTCTCGTTGCAGAAGGACGCAAGATCCCGGGTGTCATCGGAACCCGCATCACAGGCGGCGGCTTCGGCGGCTGCACCGTCAGCATCGTAAAGAACGAGCAGGTGGAGACCTTCAAGGAGACCATCGGCCGTATCTATAAAGAAAAGTGCGGACTGGATGCCATCTTCTATATCGCATCTCCGGGAGAAGGCGCACACGAACTGAAGTAAATAAAAAGTCCCGTGACTGATATCACACCAGTCACGGGACTTTTTTTATGCCTTCTTAATTTGACTTCTCTTTCCAGGTGCCGTCAGCCACCCAGTACTCTTTTCCTTCCGCATCAAAGCGCGTCCAGTTGGCTCCGTTGCCCTGCTGAAAACCGTAAACAGTGAACTGATAAACATCCGGCTCTGCTTCATACTGACCGTTTTTCCAGATGATATAGAAATGTGTTCCTTCTGCATCGAGAGCCTGCAGCACATTATCCCCTGATGCAGTTCCCGCACGAAGTCCGATAATGTTGCTGAGCTTTGAGACAGCTTCCTGACCCGCAATTGCAGCACGGCCGGCGATCTTAACAGTACCGTCCGGAAGAAGGCCTGCAATCAGTCCGCTGTCCATGGAGATGTAATTGAGCTTGCCCCAGGACTGAATCTCCTCTGCATAATCACCGACTGCGAGAACTGTTCCGTCAGCCTGAATACCTGCAACAGTCAGTTCAAACTTCTTCTCGGAATCTCCCCAATTAGTGAGCATATCCTTGGACGCATCAATCACTGCAAGATTATCCCAGTCACTCCATGCAAGGTCTGCATATGCCTCGTCCATATAGTCCACTCCGCCGGAAACAAATGCTCTTCCTTGTTTTGTCAGCAGAAACATGGTTCCCTTTTCCGGACTCAGACGCAGGTAATCTCCCTCTGCAAGCTGATTGTTCTCTGTTTTTCCGTTTGTAAACTGATCCTTTCGATACTCATAAACAAGGAACGCATCTTCCCCTGACACCGCAGAACCAGGATACTGAGTCAGATCCTTCTCTTCAGCTCCAACTGAATAACCGCAGTAAACCTTGTTATCCGAAATCAGATAGAGCTGGATGTTGGCATTCGTAGTCGTAAATTGTGCATCTGCGACATTTTCAAAAAGAACCTGATCGTGGAAATACAGCACACCTTCATTGGAAAGTGCCAGTTCCTGCATATTACCGGAAGAATAGACGATTCGCTTCAGATTTGAGAGCTTCGCCATATCACCAGCCATATTATGATATGAAAAGCTGTCATTCACCAGGATAGAACCGTCCTCCAGAAGGATATAAGAACCGCTGGAAAGTGTCTCCGACATAGTGACGGCATTCTGAATCTCTTCCGTCGGCACAACCACATCACCGGAAGCTTCTGCTGCTGCAGGAGCTGCTGCGTCCACTGCAGGAGCATTGGTATCAGCTGCAGTCGAAGAAGTCGCAGAACCGGTCTCCGCAGCCGTGGACGCTGCTGTCTCAGCTGCCTTCCGACCTCCGCAGCCGGCAAGTGTCATCATTGCCGCAAGTGCAAGAATCATTGCAATATTTTTTCTCTTCATATGTCCTCCCTCTCTGTCTGCAGTGCTGCCCTTTTTAGTGTTCACCAATGAGCAACACAAATCTTTTTTCAGTATAAAATTCTTATGTTCTGAATACAACCTGTACTTTCCTTCTGATGCTGCCTGTTTTACAACTCTCCTGCCTGCAAAGCAAAAAATGTCCCGGATCTTTGCAGCTCCTCACTGCACTGATCCGGGACTTTTCCATTTCTTTATTTTTTCCAATCAAATGCATCTTTTCCGGCACCGATCTCGAAGTGATACTTTCCGATTCCGAGATCCGCATCTGAAAAAGCGCCTTTTTTACAGGTCATAGTGACCTGACTGCCTTTACCGGCAATGGTGTATGCCTGACGGTTTACTGCTGTCGGTGCCAGCAGCACAGCCTCAACGCCCGCCTTAAACCAGTCCGGAGCCTCACCCTCGTAGGAGCTGATCTCCTCTGCCTTCTTTGACTTGTGCGGCCTGCCCTGGTTCTCTCCGTATCCGACTACAACGATGCCGATCACCTTATTCTCATCGGCAGCCCCCGCTGCCTTTCTGACACCATTTCTGCTGAAGGTGCCGCCGATCCACCAGGTATTCAGTCCGATTGTCTGCGCATAGAGCATCAGATCGGCACTGGCATATCCCAGCTTCTCTTCCATATCCGGAGTCTCCGGTCCTGCGAGAACAAAATAGTTCTTCACATTTTTCGTCATCAGCAGCTTCACGATGCCCGGAATTCCTTCTTCCGTATCCGTCACAAGACTGATCGCTGTGCCGAGCTTTTCGTTGTTGGCATCAATTCTTGCCTGCAGCTGTTCCACTACCTCTTTTGACAGCGGCGTATCCTTATACTTTCGCACCGTATGTCTGGCGCTCATTGCCTCTGTAAAGTTCATGCTTACTCCTTCCGATTGAGCGGCATCTCAAAAAAGCTTCTTAACACAGTGAAGTCCGCACGGCGTCTGTTATTTCAGGGCGCTGCCGTCCTTAAATGCATTTCCCACCTTCTTACCAAGGCCGATATAGGCATTGTTGAAGGGATCAAAGGTAATCGGACGGAACTTCTCCAGATCCACCTTGCCGTCTGTCACAGCGCTCTCATCTGCACTGACATTGACGATCTCACCGATCAGAATGCCGTCCTCGAAAGACTTTACTTTGCACTCCATGGCAACCGGCAGCTCTGCGATCAGCGGAGCGTTGACAAACTCGCTCTTTACAGCGTGGAAGCCCGCCTTCTCAAACTTATCCGGCACCTTTCTGCCGGATGCAATGCCGACATAGTCACAGCCGACCAGTGCCTCTTCTGTTGCGAAGCTGACTGTAAATGCACCTGTTGCGGCGAGGTTATCGGTTGTCTTGTGCTCGCTGAGGCTGATGGTGATCTCATGGAAATCTGTTGTGATGCCCCATGCTGCGTTCATCGCATTCGGAACACCGTTCTCATCATAAGTGCCGATAATCAGAACCGGCTGCGGAAACATCAGCGGCTTGGAACCAAAATTCACTCTGCTCATATTTTTCTCCTTTTTCTTTTGTGCCGGCTTATTCAGCCCTGCATATTCATGGGTTTACGTACGCTTAACTTTATATACTCTTTCACTCCGCTTCCTTCTGCTGCGATACTTATCTCTTCAGCATCAGCGGAATCAGTCCTGAGATAATCGCATAGCTCTGCGTCGGGAATGCGAAAATCATCTGGCCGAGTTCAATGCCGGAGATTCTCTTCTGGATCAGAAGCGTCACGAAATCAATCATCATCGCTGCTTCGCTGCCATACATAGCGGCACCGACAAGGTATCCTTCTCTATCGAAAATGTACGTGAACTCCGCTTCCGTATCGCGGTTATTCACCCAGCTCTGCGTCATGCCGTAGGGAACGACTTCCGTTCTGTAAAGTTCCGGATGTGCTTCTGCCTCACTGACCGTGACACCGACCTGCGCAATACGAGGAAGGGTAAATACAAGATTCGGGATCACCGGATACTGAATCGGATTCGGATTCAGGCCAAGGATCTGCATGGCGATGTAGTTGGACTCAAACTCAGCCGTCGGCGTCAGCTTCGGAACTGTCTTGTCAATGGCATCGCCGCTGACAAAGATGTTCGGAACGGAGGTGCGCAGATATTCATCAACCTTGATACCTCTTCTGCCTGCCTCGATGCCAAGTTCCTCGAGACCCAGATCCTCGACATTGGCGATTCTGCCGGTTGCATCCAGTACATAGTCTGCTTCGATCTCCTCGCCTCCTGCTGTCTTCACAACATAGGCGCCGTCCTTCTCCTCAACGGAAGCAACACCCTGTCCGAAGATGAAGCGTGCTCCGAGAGCTTCCATCTTTTCAACCATCTTTGCGACGTATTTCTCCGGATAAGCTGCCAGTGCGCGCGGTGCAAACTCGACAACCGTCACGCTCTTGCCAAGTTCCAGTGCCATGGAGGCAAACTCCATGCTCACGATGCCTGCACCGATCATGACCAGACGCTCCGGCATCACATCCAGATCCAGGAAGTGGCTGCTGCCGTGCGTATATTCCTTGCCCGGAATATTGAGCTTTGCATTTCTCGCACCGGAACCGATGACAATGCACTCTGCCGTGTGCGGTCTGCCGTCGACCATAACCGTATGAGCATCAGCCAGCTTTCCGTGGCCGTGCAGCATATCAATGCCCATACCGGCAAATGCCTGTCCCAGCAGCGGATCAAACGCCCCGATCAGCTGCTTCTTGTAGCCCATCAGCTTCGTCCAGTCAATCTCCGGAACCTCGATTCCCAGATCTGCATAGCGGCTGATGCCCTCTCTGTATTCAAACGGGCCGTCCAGTACGATTTTTGCATCGCAGCCGAAATTGGTGCAGGTACCGCCGTTCTTGTACTGCTCGACCATTGCAACCTTCTTACCTGCCAGCTTCAGTGCAATCGCACCGTGATTGCAGGCATGACCGCTTCCAATAAATATTACATCATAATCATACATGGCTTCAACCTCCATTTTAATTGTTCGCAATTGATTGTATAAAATCATTATAGCTTCGATTTGGGAAATGTCAACTGCGAGTTGAAGGGATTCCATATAAAAAACAGATAGCAGCAACTTTGCCGCTATCTGCCAAATCCTGTTTCTTATAAAGTTCTGATAACCTCTATTCTTGTGATCACATCATTATGAATATGATCGATTCTCAACGCACAGTCCCTGTAATGCACACAGGCACCGATAGCCGGTGTCTTCCCCTCTTCCTCCAGCTTCTGCAGCATGACATCACGCAGCAGCTTGCCCTTCGGTTCCGGAATCTTGGTTTTCGCAATAAAATTGGCATGGCCGACTGTGTAGCTTGCACGCAGGATGACGTGATCCAGCTCATCCTTGTAGGAGAAGAGATACTTGCGGATTGCAAACAGTCCGGCGATCGCAACCACGCCGAGCAGCGTGTTTACAATACTGGAATGATCCATGACGATCTGTCTGGCCGTCGCAAAGAGCAGGACCTCGATAATGGTGGTCGGCGTATGTGTGGAAAGCATTTTGACAAACTCGACGCCGATTGCCAGTGTCAGCGCATTCCGCAGATAATATTCCAGCTCATAGGAACCGGAGCCCACCTGTGTAAACGCCTCCACAACCAGCCGCGCCGATATGAATACGACTACAATAGTCAGGAAAAATGCCAGCATAATTTCTGTGTAAGAGGCAATCTTGTTCAGAAGATCTTTCAAAAGCTTTTCCATATGCACTCCCCCGGAGATTTTTGTAAGTACTTCTGTCAATTCAGGAATATACAACTCCCCGTTTTTGCGGATTACTTACAGAATATTTTCCCACAGAAAAGCAAGCCGTGCAAGCAATTTCATCGTTCAAAGAATACACTCTCTAAGAAAATCATTCATCCGGCTTTTTCTGCCGGAGCAAATCCATCCTGGAAAAACGGACAACTCTGAAATAAGAATTTCCAGTCACATATCGAAAGCCCCGGCTCTGCGCCGCAAGCGCAAATCCGGGGCTTTTCTTTACTTAATGAATATCCAGTTCAGGCGGTTCATCCAGATGCTCTGAGACGTACTTTCCGTCCTTCTTCCTCTGCTTCACACATTCTGTCAGAAGATACTCGATCTGTCCGTTGACGGATCGGAAATCATCTTCTGCCCAGGCTGCTATGGCGTTGTAAAGCTTGGCAGACAGGCGAAGCGGAACCTGTTTCTTTGAATCTGCCATCAGTACAGACTTCCTGAATTCACAATGGGCTGTGCATCGTGATTTCCACATAAGACAACGAGAAGATTCGATACCATAGCTGCTTTGCGCTCCTCGTCAAGTTCTACTACATCGTGCTCATTCAAACGTTCCAGCGCCATCTCCACCATGCCGACAGCACCGTCGACGATCATCTTGCGAGCATCAACGATGGCACTTGCCTGCTGGCGCTGCAGCATGACTGCCGCAATTTCCGGTGCATAGGCAAGATAGGTGATGCGTGCCTCAATGATTTCAAGTCCTGCCTCTCCGACCTTGGCCTGAATTTCATCGCGGATGCGGGAAGCTACCAGCTCACTGGAACCGCGCAGGCTGCCGTCATCTGCTACGCCGTCGCCTGTTGTATCCACATTCGGTGCCACGTCATAAGGATAAAGGCGGACAATATTGCGAAGTGCCACATCGCACTGCAGAGAAAGGAATTCCTTGTAGTTGTCTACCTTGAAGACTGCCTTTGCCGTGTCTACGACTCTCCATGTAACGGCGATTCCGATTTCAATCGGATTGCCCAGGATGTCGTTGATCTTCTGGCGGCTGTTGTTGAGTGTCATGACCTTCAGAGAGATCTTTTTATTGGCGCTCTCCAGATCAGCAGAAGCACCGCTGCCTGAGATCGTCAGGATTCCCTTCTTGGCTCCGCTGTCCACGTCACCGCTCTGGCTCAGCTTTGTCTTTGCGGCCGGATTCACGGCTGTACAGAAAGGATTGACAAAGTAGAAGCCCGGCTCACGAAGTGTGCCGATATAATTGCCGAACAGTGTCAGGACCAGCGCTTCCTGCGGCTTGATGACCTTCAGTCCGCAGAACGGAATCCAGCAGACACAGGTCAGCACAATACCGATAATCAACAGTACCGGATTATCGGTCTTCTCCACTACAATTGCTCCCAGAACGATCACACCGACCGAAATAATGCAGCCCAGAATGGTGAGCAGAAGCATTGGCATACCGTTCTTTTTTGTTGATAATACTTTTTCCTCCATAGCCGTCTCCTTTTCGATGACCATATTGATTTGATATCAAAATGATATCATAACATTGTGTAAAATCAAGCAGCGCAGAATCATCTGAGCGATTACTCTAAAATCTCCGCTCCTGTGACTCCGCGCTGCTTTTTATTCTTTATTCTTTCTCGTATTCACTTTTATATCTTTGCAGACTCCGGAATCTTTGCCCGCAGCTTTCCGACCAGATACAGCGATCCGCAGAGAACCACATTGTGATCCGCAAGTCCTGCCATCTCCAGTGCCCGGTCATACATCTCATCCGGCGTCCGGCCTTCCGCTGCCACGGCCTCCACGCCCTGCTCCCTCAGAAGCTCTGCAAGCGCCGATGCGGCAAGTGCACGGGGATTATCCGGCGTGACACAGACAAAACGCTCCGCAAACGGCAGAAGCTGCTCTGTCATCTCCCTGAAGTTCTTATCTGCCAGCACACCCATGATAAAAGTAAAGCGTTCCTTCGGAAAATGCACCTGCAGATTTTCTGCGAGTGCCTCTATGCACTGCGGGTTGTGAGAGCCGTCCGCAATCAGATAAGGCTGACTCCTGAGAATCTCAAAGCGGGCCGGCCAGCGCACGGAACGAAGTCCGGCACGGACTGCCTCTTCAGAAAGCTTCCAGCCCTTCTTTCGAAGCTCTTCCACAGCAGTCAGAACGACCGATACATTCTTCAGCTGGTTGACCCCGGCAAGGCTCAGCTCGTAGACCGTTTCCCGGCCCCACTGAAATCTCTGCATCGGAATCACTTTCCCGTTCTCCTGCAGAAGTCCTCTCTCCAGAAGCTGCAGACATCCGAAATCGGTCGTCACACAGGACGCGCCGCGCAGGCGGCATGCATTTTCAAAAACAGCCTGCACATCCTCATTGACCGGATAGCAGACAGCTGTTGTGCCCGGCTTGATGATACCGGCTTTTGCTTCTGCAATCTTCGGCAGGGTGTCTCCCAGAAACTGCGTGTGCTCAAGACCGATGTTCATCAGAACAGCCGCTTCCGGGCTGTCGATGACATTGGTACTGTCGAGCTCACCGCCAAGGCCCACCTCCAGAATCACCATATCACAGTGCTCTTCCATGAAATACTGCATGGCAGCTGCCGTGGAGAGCTCAAATTCACTCGGATGATCTTCCATCGCATCCGCTGCCGCAGCCGTTGTCTTCGTGACCTCGGCCAGACGCTCCGGTGTGATCATCTTTCCGTTGATGACCATCCGTTCTTCAAAATGCACCAGCTCAGGGGAGGTAAAGAGGCCTGTCTTATAGCCTGCCTGTTCAAAAACAGAGGCCAGCATTGCACATGCCGACCCCTTTCCGTTCGTCCCTGCCACATGAATAAAATGCAGTTTTTTCTGCGGATTTCCCATCCTCTCAAGCAGCTCGCGGATGCGCTCCAGTCCGAGACGCATCGTTGACCACTGATAGCTTCGAATATAAGTAACCGCTTCGTTTCCGTTCATCATCCTATCCACCATAAAACCACGCTGTATCAATTATTTTCTCATGACCGTACCACTGTCTTCGGCATAGCCATACAGCTGTCTTCAGCAGTACTTAATCTGCCATAATCCCTGCCTGTCTGCGGAGTGCGCTGACAACCGGCGGAAGGATCAGACCGTAGGCAACACCTCTTATAGCAGCAGCCAGAATTCTGACGCCGAGAACACCGGTGATAATCGTCGGCGTGTAGTAGCCGAAGATCTTGCTGTCCACATAAATGGCAAATGTATTAATTGCTGTCACGAGCAGCTCGCTGACGACAAGAGCCGGTACCACTTCTGCTCTGCGGAAGCGAAAGGCCTTCTTCTGTGCAAACAGACCGACAACCAGACCGCTCACAACATGCGGAAGAATCCACAGCGGTGTTGTCACAGTCACACCGTAACCGCTCAGGAAAAGCTGGTAGACCAGGGCTCCGATAAAGCCGACCAGCGCGCCGTCCGGTGCACCGAACAGAAGTGCTCCGACCAGAACAGGCACACCCTCAAAGGTGATTTTGATATTCTGCAATCTGATCGGGGTCATGATACTCAGTGCCGCGAAGACAGCAGCAAGCATCGCAACCATTGCAATTTTTTTAGTTTTCATGGATATCCTCCTTTGCAAAACAACACCGGTACTGATACTTTTTGCATAAGGAAAAGCCCCCTATGCAGTTGTAAAAAACTACATAGGAGGCTCCGGATATACTTCACCTATGTAGCAGCGGCTGCGGATGGGGCACCGCGATTCTGCCACACAGTTCTGGCAGGTCTTTTCAGACTGCCTTTCCTGCTTTAAGATCAGAATCTTCGTTCGCGGGCAACTTCCCATCCCGCGACACTTAACGCGCCGGATCCTACTCTGCACATTTTTCCGGAAGAGCATTCTCTTTCGGAACCGTTCAAGTATAGCATCCCTCTTTATTTCTGTGAAGAATTCTTTTGCTCAATTTCATCCAGAATCTTCTGCAGCTGCTGCAGAACGCCGTGATGACGGTAAGAGTGCTGGATCAGATCTGCCTGCTCCTTCACCTCATCGCGGGCATTGGAAACCGTAACCGTCATGCCTGCCTCGCCGAATGCCGGCAGATCGTTGAGGTTATCACCGAAGTAGACCGTCTCCTCTTTTGTGACACCCAGATGCTCCTGCAGCACCTTCAGAGCCTCTCCCTTATTGGCTTTCGGAGAGATTGCGTCAACCCACATTGTGCCGGCCTGTGCCACGCTCAGCTTCTTCATCCAGTCCGATGCAAGGAAGTCCGCACAGGATTCTTCTACATGAACATCTGCCGAATACAGAGAAAGCTTCAGAACCTCCTCCTCCGGGATGGCTGTGAGATCCGAAACATTTTCCACAGCGAACTGATAGCCGTCATGGATAAAACGGAACAGCCTGCTGTCCTCACCTGCATTTACATAGACACAATCGGCTGTATCGATCATCACCTGCACACCCGGGATGTCGGATGTCTCCTCCAGAAGCTCCTCATAGCTGCCCTGCGGAAGTGACCATGCCTTCATGATATGATCCGAAGTCCGGAGAAGTGCTCCGCCCTCACAGATATAATAGATCTGATCCGCCACCGGTCCGAACAGGCCGGTCATGCCTGTAATATGACGTCCGCTTGCCGCGCAGAAGGCGACGCCGTGGTCCAGCAGCTTCTGAATTACTTCAAAATACTCTTCATATAATTCATGTCCGCCGTCTTTTAAAAGCGTTCCGTCAATATCACTTGCAATCAGTTTAATCATAAATCTCCCCTGTATATCCTTATACAACGCGCATTCATTAAAATCCTGCTTCACGCTTTGCCTTAAGTTTACAGCAAAGCAGCCCTTATTCTTGCATACTTTACGGCAGGTGTCAAAGCAAAATGCAGTCTTCCCGGAATTTATGCATTCCCTTTTTATGCTCTTCTGCGCTATAATCGGCAGGAAGTGCCTGCGGTTCCCGCATCTGTGCGCGTCCCTTATGCACCATCTTTTCGCAAGGAGTTTTTTATGATCGGTATCGGATCCCTTATTAATATGGCCGCCATTGTCGTCGGCGGCACCATCGGCCTCCTCTTCCGCAAGGGAATGAGCGAGCGCTTTCAGGATATTATCATCAAGTCCATCGCACTCTGCATCGTCTTTGTCGGCGCGGCAGGTGCATTTGAGAAAATGCTGGTGATCCGCGAGGGTTCTCTCCAGTCACAGGGAACGATGATGGTCATCAGCAGCTTTGCAGCCGGCTCTCTTGTCGGTGAACTGATCAATCTGGATCAGAAGTTCACGGACTTCGGCAGATGGCTGCAGGAGAAGACAGGCAGCACCGGTGACGCAGCGTTTGTCCGGGCATTTGTCACAGCATCTTTAACCGTCTGCATCGGAGCCATGGCGATTGTCGGCTCGATTCAGGAAGGCACAACGGGCGATTACTCTACGCTTGCCACGAAGGCGATTCTCGACTTCCTGATTATCCTGATCATGGCATCCTCTCTCGGCAAGGGCTGCATCTTCTCTGCGATTCCGGTCGGTGTTCTCCAGCTCAGTGTTACCTGGCTGGCACACTTTCTCGCACGTTTCCTGACACAGCCGTCACTGGACGCTCTCTCACTTGTCGGCTCCATGCTGATCTTCTGTGTCGGCGTCAACCTGATTAAAGAACATACATTCAAGGTTGCCAACATGCTTCCGACCGTCATCGTCGCGATGATCTGGGGACTGCTGGTATAAGCTCACATCACATCTGCCGTATCAGACATGCAAGCTGATACGGCATTTTTTCCATCGGCGTATCGAGCTCACTGTTCAGCAGGCTGCGGATCTTTGTCATGCGGTAGCTGATTGTATTGCGATGAATGAACAGATCTTCCGATACCGCCTGAATACTCCCGTCATTGCGCAGATAACTGTCCAGCGTCTTTACATAATCCGAATCATGCTTCTGATCGTACTCCAGGAGAGGCGCCAGAAGTTCATCACTCATCTGGGAAAGAAGTGCCCGGTCCTCTACGCTGTAGAGAAGGCGGAAGATTCCCATCTGATCAAATTCCACCATCCCGCTCTGCTCCGAAACGGCGCGCAGGGCTGCCGCTCTGGCTCGCTTATATGTACTGCGGAGGTGTGTAATATCCGTCACCTGACTCCCGATACCTATGACAAAACCGGAGCGGGGCATCCTTTTCCGCAGATTTTTCTCAAAGCCCTTTATAATCTTCCGGACCGTATCCGTCTCAACTGCATTGATCACGACCACAAACACGGAGTCGTAATAAAAGAAATGCGCGTTATGCGTCAGGTTGGTCATGTTGATCTGCAGACGATAGGCAATTCGCTTTCGTTCTACCGTGTCCATGCTGTCGAGGCCTTCCTTGTAGAGCACGACAGCCTGAAATGTTCCGTCTACGTCAAAATACGGCAGCAGCACCTTCATGTACCGTCCCTGCTCCTCCGGACTGTCAATGGCCTGAATCAGAGCCTTGGAAATCTCCTCGTCCGTTGTACCCTGCAGGAAGACACGAATACTCAGGTCCTTAATCATATCCGCCAGATAGACATCCCACGGTACCGTCAGAAGCGGGAAATCGTGCTCATCGCAGAACGCAAGCACCTCTTCTGAAAAATCGTTGATATAGCGGCCCACATTTACAATCAGACCAGCGGCATGAGCAGAGGTCAGCTGCTCCAGAAGCATCATAAAGGCTTCCTCGCTCTGAAATCCCAATCCTGTCGTCACCGCCAGCTCTTTTCCTCTGAAGTTATGGATAATAGTAAAATCCTCCAGCATCAGCAGCCAGCTGATGGAATTGGACCACCCCTGTCTGCCTGCAATCAGCTTCATCCGGTAGCGGTTTTCCGAAACCAGCATCATATCTTCCACTGTAAAACCCATCGCAGTTCTCCCTTTTTGAAATACTGCATACAATTGTGCTCTCAGCACATATTTTACCACATACTTTGAGGTTGCGGCATATTGTTATAGTTTTTAAAAATGTTATTATGTGCTTAGAACACAAAAGAAATCCATTTTAATGGAGGTGTCGTTATGTTATGTACAGCGTCCGATGTTTATACAAGAAACACTTATCAGCCGGTAGAAGAAGATTGGCAGAGACGTGAACGTCTGGATTATTGCGATCATCCTCTCAGTGAAAAAAAGGAATTCAGTTTCCGTAAGATGCTTACTTCCTGGTTCTCACATCTTTAATAAATGTTCTTCCTGTCCAATTTAAAAAACATTGACAGATGTGTGAATCAAGAAATTATTCCATAATTGTATAAAAACCATCCACTAGAAAAAGCCACCTGAACGCTTATGCGGATCAGGTGGTTTTTTCCGTATCCGGATCATGCGGTCCGGGTCAGATTGCTGCCGCATGTTTCTTTCATGGAGCTGCGGCAAAAAGATGGGGCTGCCGGATCGGCAGCCCCATCTTTTATGTTGTTCTTTTTAATTATCCGCGGCCAGCAGAATTACTGGATGATGCCTACGCCTTCCAGTGTTGTGCGCTCACGAACGTACTTCGGAAGAAGCTTCGGAGATACAAGCTCTGTCTCGATGCCTGCATCAGCGATTTCCTTCTCGTAAGCTGCAACATGGTCGATGTTCAGCTTGCCGACTGTAACGTCCTTGAATCTTGCACCTGCAGCCTTACCTGCGTCACGGCCGAAGACGATGACGTCAAGCAGAGAGTTGCCCATCAGACGGTTTGTTCCGTGAACACCACCTGTTACCTCGCCTGCTGCGAACAGGTTCGGAACTGCTGTCTCGCAGTTTGTGTCGATGTCCAGACCGCCGTTCTGGTAATGCAGTGTCGGGTAAACCAGCATCGGCTCCTTTGTGATATCGATGCCGCGCTTCTCGAACATACGGTACATAGCCGGGATACGCTTCTGGATTGTGCCCTCACCGTTCTTCATATCGATGATCGGGGAGTCAAGCCATACACCGTAGCCGTGCTCTGTCTCTACGCCGTTGCCTCTCTTGCACTCGCGGATGATGGCAGCTGCCTCAACGTCACGGGTCTCAAGCGGATGTACGAAGATCTCGCCGTTCTTGTTGACAACCTTTGCACCAAGGGAACGAACCTTCTCTGTTACCAGTGCGCCGTAGATCTGATCCGGATAAGCAACGCCTGTCGGATGATACTGCAGTGTGTACTGATACAGAAGCTTAGCGCCTGCTCTGTAACCAAGAACAAGGCCGTCAGCTGTTGCACCGTAGTGGTTGGATGTCGGGAAGCCCTGGTAATGCATACGGCCTGCACCGCCTGTTGCCAGAACGACGCACTTAGCCTTTACAACGAAGAGTTCAAGAGTCTCCATGTTGATGAGGATAGCGCCTGCTGCATTGCCCTTCTCGTCCTTGATGATTTCGACTGCTGAAGTGAACTCCAGAATCGGGATCTGACGATTCAGAACTTCGTCACGAAGAGTACGCATGATTTCTGCACCGGAGTAGTCCTTGCATGCATGCATTCTCTTTCTGGATGTTCCGCCGCCGTGTGTAGTAACCATACGGCCTGTCTCATCCTTATCGAACTCGCAGCCGAGCTTGTTCAGCCACAGAATGTCTTCCGGAGCTTCTGTAACAAGCTTTGCTACCAGTTCCTTCTTAGCCATGAAGTGGCCGCCGCCGTAAGCATCAAGGAAGTGCTGCTGCGGAGAGTCATTCTCCTTGTCAGCTGCCTGGATGCCGCCTTCTGCCATCATGGTGTTAGCGTCACCTGTGCGGAGCTTTGTTGCGATCATAACCTTAGCGCCTGCATCGTCAGCTTCGATTGCTGCAGAGCAGCCAGCGCCGCCGCCGCCGATGATCAGGACATCGACGTCATATGCCGGATTCTCAAGGTCGACATCGCCGTCATGAATTCTCGCATGAGCCTGCAGCATATCTGCCAGCTCGTGAGGTGCCTTCTCACCCTTGTTCGGGCCGATTTTCAGTTCCTCAAAAGCATCCTCGTTGTAATCCGGATGGAATTCTGCAAGAAGAGCGTCCTTCTCTTCTGCAGTCATACGTCTCGGTTCTGCTGCCGCATTGGCTGCACGATTCTCCGCGACCTTCTCGAGCGATTCCTTATAACTTTCTGGATACATAGATCTGTGATCCTCCTGTTTTGTTCTCTCTTGCTAATCATACGTGACTGCTGTACGGAGGCTCCGGTGCTTCCGGGCCTGCCGTTTTATTCTTATGTCGCGTCTGACCAGTTATGCCTCAATGTCGCGGGTGTTGTACATCTCGCGGATTTCTGCGTCGGACTTGTTCATGTAGTCTTCCATTGCAGACTTGAAGTTGCCGTCGTAGATTTCCTTCACGCGGTTGATCAGATGCTCTGCATCCGGTGTGAGATACTTTCCGTTCAGTCTTCTTGCAAGCTCAGCAACCTGCGGATGAGAGATGCCTGCCGGGCATCTTGAGGAGCAGACACCGCACATGACGCAGTCGAAGGACTCATCAGCGCAAGCCTTGAAGTCGCCTCTCTGTGCGTAAGCGATATACTGCATGGTGTTCAGACCCTGTGTGCAGGCCTTTGTGCAGGCGTTGCAGCCGATGCAGGAATAGATTTCCGGATAGAGCTGCATCATCAGCATCTGTGTCGGCTCAACCTTGTTGATATCGTAGATCTGCTTAACAAGCGGGAAGAACGGAAGTGTAGCAACGTACATCTCGTCCTCAACCTTTGTCTGGCATGCAAGAGCCATCTGAAGCTCCTGCTTTCCCTTAATTCTGTAGATTGTTGCGCATGCGCCGCAGAAACCGTTGCGGCAGCCGCATCCGCGGACAAGCTGATAGCCGGCATACTCCAGAGCCGTCATAATCGTCAGATTATCCGGTACCTCGTACTTCTTACCGAAGAAGTATACATTTACATTTGCCATAAGAGTGAAATCCTCCTGATTCCTTGGTTTTACAATACTTCGAAGTGGCAATTTCGGCTCCTTCTCATGCGGCATCTTCTTGCCCTCCGGGCAAGAAGCCCACGGCTGGCGCCGTATGACCGTCTGCTCCGCCCTTCGCGTTCGGATGCAAACGTGTCGCATGTAAGAATAATTAGCTCCTTCTCATGCGGCATCTTCTTGCCCTCCGGGCAAGAAGCCCACGGCTGGCGCCGTATGGCCGTCTGCTCCGCCCTTCGCGTTCGGATGCGAGCATCCGACGCTTGTGCGTCGCAGACATGCCGCATGGCTTGTAGCCTATGATTAGTACTCCGGCGGAAGTTTGTTCAGCTGATCGAAGCTGAAGACCGGGCCGTCTTTGCATACGTACTGGTTACCGATGTTGCAGCGTCCGCATTTGCCGATACCGCACTTCATTCTCATCTCCATCGTTGTCCAGACCTGCTCTTCCTTGAAGCCAAGCTTCTTTAATCCCTCCAGTGTGAAGTGGATCATGATCGGCGGTCCGCAGATGATCGGAACAAGGGTTGTCGGGAAGTTCAGCTCTGTTACGTAGTTCGGTACGAAGCCTACGTGGCCGTCCCAGCCTTCCTGCTCACGGTCAATCGTCAGGTAGATATTGGTGTTCGGGCAGTCCATCCACTCATTCAGGATTTCCTGGTAATCTACCAGATCATCCTTGGAACGGGAGCCGTAAAGTACGTTGATCTGTCCGTAGTTCTCACGATTGTCACGGCAGTAGTTGATGACAGAACGGAGCGGTGCAAGACCGATACCGCCTGCGATGAACAGCAGATCCTTGCCCTTGAAGAAGCCTTCTACCGGGAAGCCGTTGCCGTACGGTCCGCGTACGCAGATCTCCTGTCCTACATCCATTGCATGCAGCCAGCTTGTCAGGCAGCCGCACTTCTTAATTGAAAACTCCATGTACTCTGTGTTGGTCGGTGAGGATGTAATAGAGAACATACCTTCACCGATTCCCGGGATTGAGAGCATGGCGCACTGTCCGGGGATGTGCTCGAACAGCTTCTTTCCGTCAAGTCCTACAACACGGAAGGTCTTGACATCCGGCGTATCCTGTCGGATATCAATGACGACACCGAGCTGCGGAATCAGTTCTTCTCTGACCATTATGCGTCCTCCTCGAGTGTCTTCATGACTTTGACAATGTTCATCTGAATCGGGCACTTCTTGAGGCATCTGCCGCAGCCCACGCAGCTGTACATACCGTCATTCTTGATCGGGTAGTATACAAGCTTGTGCATGAATCTCTGGCGGAAGCGCTCCTTCTGTGTCAGTCGCGGTGTACCTGCTGCCATCAGAGTGAAGTCATTGTACATGCAGCTGTCCCAGCAGCGATAACGCTCGATGCCGTGGCCGGAGTCGAAGTCGTTGATGTCGAAGCACTGGCAGGTCGGGCATACGAAGGTGCATGCGCCGCAGCCGAGGCAGTGGCTGGAAAGCTCTGCCCACTTCGGAGAATTGAAGAGCTCAAGCTCCTTTTCTCTGTTGTCGACCGGCTTCAGCTCTGCAAGCGGAAGCTTTGCAAGGATCGTGCGGGTCTTCTCAACCTGCTCTTCAACCTTGTCTTCGCCGCCTTCCTTCAGTACATCCTTTGCATAACCGACGAGCTTTTCGCCCTTCTCGGTCAGCGGCTCAATGTAGAAGGAATCGCCTGTAATCCATGCTCTTGCATCGCCGTCTGCCGGCTTTGCAGCATCAATATCGAAGGAGCCGCAGAAGCAGGTTTCAGCCGGTCTTGTGCAGGCCAGTGTCACTACTGTCGCATGCTCTCTTCTTGTCTGGTAGTTTGTGTCTACCGGATCAGCAAGGAAGACGTTGTCCAGAACCTTGAAGGATCTGACGTCACATGCTCTTGCACCGAAGATAACGAAGTCTTCGGATTCTTTTCTGTGATCGATGATCTCGATCTTCTTTCCTTCACGGCGGAACTTAGCCAGCGGCTGAATCTGCGGGAAGAAGAAGTCCTTTGCAGAACGCAGTGTGTTGAGCTTTGTGCTGAGCTTCAGGCCCGGCTTGTACTCGGTAAAGTTAGCTTCACCCTGTGCTGTTTCGGCGGGAATGTAAACCTTCTCTGCTCCGTTGATGAGAGAAAGGATCTGATCAAGATCCGCAAGTGCTGCCTGATAGATCATTCTGCGCCTCCCTTCTGTACGATTGACGGTTCCACATCATTGTGCTCAGTGTAAGCAGCGACCGGGCTCATCTGTCCGACCTCTTCACCGGCCTGGAACTCACCGTAGAACTCATTGATATCACGGATGAACTTACGGTTCAGGAGATGCAGCGGAATGTTCTCCGGGCATACTCTTGAGCACTCGCCGCAGTCTGTGCAGCGTCCGGCAACGTGATAAGCGCGGATAATATGGAACATATTCTCCTCGAAGGAATCACGCGCACCTCTGTTCTGTGTGCCGGAGTTCGGGTTGTCGAATACGCACTTCTCGCAGGTACATGCCGGGCAGACATTTCTGCAGGCATTGCAGCGGATGCAGCGTGAGAGCTCGCCTCTCCAGAAGTTGAAGCGCTCTTCTGCTGTCATCTTCTCCAGCTTCTCGACCATATCGAAACGGCCGCTGTCTGCTACTACTTCACCGTCCTCACCGACCAGCTCGTCGTAAACAACGTGCTTCTTGGACTTGCAGGTGAGGCAGCGGTTCAGCATGACTTCGTAAGCCGGAACCTGCTCTTCGCCGTAAATTGTGCTGACCTTCAGCGTGCCGTTGACATTTTCAATATCTGTAATGCCTTCGATGCCGCGCTGGCGGAGCTTTTCCACGTCAACCTTGCCGTAGCTCTCGATACCGATGATATAAACGTTCTCTCGCTTAATCTTGTACTCAGTCTGCAGCTGGTTGAAGCTGTAGGTATCGCAGGGCTTTAAGAATACCAGCACCTTGCCTTCCTTCTCGGATTCCTTGATCAGATACTTGGAGAGGTTGTCGGCGCAGAAATCATTATATACAAAATGCTCTTTCACATCTTCAACGCTTGTGAAGACTGCCGGAGTGATGTCGTAGACGAACTGGCCTTTCTGCCAGCCGAGAACGCGATTCACGGTGCCGTCTTCAAGAAGCTCGCAGGCGCGTTTAATCAGTTCTCCTTGCATCTTATATCCTCCAGTCTTCTGTTCGGTCCAAGCTTTGTGATATCAGCCACAAAGCTGTCCATAACACTCTTGAATCTTGCACCCTCTGCTGCAGATACCCATTCAACGCGGGTTCTTGCGCTCTCTACGCCAAGGAAGTTCAGCATGGAGAAAAGCAGTGCCATACGGCGTCTGGTGTGGAAGTTTCCGGTGCTGTAGTGGCAGTCACCCGGGTGGCAGCCGCAGACGATGACGCCGTCGGCGCCGCGCTGGAATGCACGAAGGATGAACTGCGGGTTAACACGGCAGGAGCACGGTACGCGGACAATCTTGACATTGGCCGGGTAGCTCAGTCGGTTTGTACCTGCAAGATCCGCACCGCCGTAGGAACACCAGTTGCAGCAGAATGCGATGATCTTCGGTTCATAGGGCTTGTTTTCATTTACTGACATAATGCATCAACCTCCGCCATGATTTCTGTGTTGGAGAAGCCCTGCAGATCCATTGCGCCGGACGGGCAGGTAACGGTGCAGGCACCACAGCCCTGGCAGACAGCCGGGTTAACGGATGCGACACGACGTACCTTTGTTGTACGGTCAGGCATTCTGAATTCCTTCTCGACATAGGTGATAGCGCCGTACGGGCAGACAGTTGCGCACTGTGAGCAGCCGTTGCACATCAGTTCGTTCGGTTTGGAAACGCACGGATTGCCTACAAGGTGATCCTTGGCAAGAAGGCCGATAACCTTAGCTGCAGCAGCGCCGGCCTGGCCGACAGTTTCCGGAATATCCTTCGGTCCCTGGCAGAAACCGCTGAGGAAGATACCTGCTGTAGCGGACTCAACCGGACGAAGCTTTGCATGAGCTTCTGTGAAGAAGTCATTTGTATCCATCGGAGCAGTCAGCATGGTTGCAAGCGGTCTTGCTGTCTCGGATGCCTGAAGAGCACCTGCAAGGACGACCATGTCTGCATCGATGTGAAGCTGCTCGTTGAGGATCAGGTCTGAACCCTGGACCTCGAGCTTTCCTGTTTCCTTGTTCGGAGTAACCTTGCCGACAGCGCCCTTGATGTAATGGACGTTGTACTGCTCAACTGCTCTTCTGTAGAACTCATCGAACAGCTTGCCCGGTGTACGGACATCGATGTAGAAGACATAGATGTCTGTGTCCGGATAATGATCCTTTGTCAGGATGGCATGCTTAGCTGTGTACATACAGCAGACCTTGGAGCAGTACTCCTTGCCGCCGCGGCAGCTGTCCGCAGATTCACGGGAGCCTACGCACTGAACGAAGACGATGGTCTTCGGCTGCTTGCCGTCGGACGGGCGAACAAGGTGGCCGCCTGTCGGGCCGGCTGCGGACATCAGACGCTCATACTCAAGAGAGGTGACGACATCCGGGCTCTGTGCATATGCATACTCATCATATTTCTCAAGGTTGATCATCTCATAGCCTGTAGCAGCGACAATTGCGCCGTACTCGACATCGATGTACTCATCCTTTGCGTCATAGTTGATCGCACCTACGCCACAGACCTTGGAGCAGATACCGCACTTGCCTGTGTTCAGCTTCATGCAGTAGTTCGGATCGATTGTAGCGATCTTCGGAATAGCCTGTGCGAACGGAATGTAGACAGCAGAACGGGTTCCAAGACCCATGTTCCACTCATCCGGAACCTTCTTCATCGGGCACTTTTCAGTACACAGACCGCAGCCTGTACACTTGTCTTCATCGACATAACGTGCCTTTCTCTTGATGGTTGCGGTGAACTGACCGACGAAGCCCTTGACTGCAGTGACTTCTGAATAAGAGTAAATATGAATTCTCTCATTCTGTCCGACATCTACCATCTTCGGTGTAACGATACAGGAAGAGCAGTCCAGAGTCGGGAATGTTTTGTCGAGCTGAGCCATCTTACCGCCGATGGTCGGCTTCTTCTCGACGATGTCGACTTCGTAGCCTGCCTCTGCGATATCCAGAGCTGTCTGCATACCTGCAATACCGCCGCCGATGACAAGTGCACGCTTGGTTACCGGTGTGTTGCCGGCTGTCAGCGGAGTATTCAGAGTAGCCTTGGCAACAGCTGCCTTCATCAGGGCGATTGCCTTCGGTGTACCGATTTCCTTATCCTTATGTACCCAGGAGCACTGCTCGCGGATATTGGCAACCTCGAGCATGTACGGGTTCATGCCGACAGATGCAACTGCCTTGCGGAAGGTCGCCTCGTGCATACGCGGCGAGCAGGAGCAGACAACAACATTTGTCAGGTTATACTCTTTAATAGAATCCTTGATCAGTGTCTGACCGGCCTCGGAGCACATGTACTGATAGTCCGCGGAGAAAACCACGCCCGGCACTGATTTCGCTGCTTCGGCAACCGCTTTGACATCAACTGTCGCTGCGATATTGGTGCCGCACCAGCATACAAATACGCCAATTCTCTGCATTTGATTTCTCCTTTACTTCGTGAACTTTCTGTAAGCGCTGACAAGAGCCTGCTGCGGAAGATCCGGATCGAGAAGTGCCGGAACATTGTCCGGGATCAGGTGATTGCCGCCCTGCTTGCGAACAACGGCAAGACGAATTGCCTCAACAAGCTTAGCCGGCTGTACCTGACGCGGGCATCTCTCGATGCAGGCCATGCAGGACATGCACTTGTAGATACTGCCGCTCTCCATCAGCTTCTCAATTTCGCCGCGCTCTACCATTGCAACGAACTGATGCGGATGATATTCCATGTTATCGAAGGACGGGCAGGTTGCGGTACAACGGCCGCAGCGCATGCACTTTAACGGATTAACGCCGCTGATTGCTTCGATTTCTGCTTTTGTAACATCGTAGTTAGAGGCCATCTTATGCGTCCTCCTTTCCTGCTTCCTTCACGCCGAGAGCTTCTGCAAGAACCTCTGTGAAGTATACAATCTCGATTCCGGTGCCTTCGGCATGCTTCTTCAGATTGTAATAGCAGAGCGGGCATGCTGTAACCAGCATCTCTGCGCCTGCGTGCTTTGCATCAGCAAGAATAGCTGCTACTCTCTTCTCCGGAATGCTCTTGTCTTCCAGGGTCAGATAGCCGCCGCAGCACTCATTGCGCTGTGCATAGCTGACTGCATCAGCACCGAGAGCGCTGATCAGATCCTCGATGATAGTCGGGTTCTCAGCATTGTCCATAGCCATGACATTGCTCGGACGAAGCAGGAGGCAGCCGTAGTACGCGCCGATCTTCTTGCCCTTCAGCGGATTCTTCACAGCAGCCTTGACCTGATCAAAACCGATTTCATCGCGAAGAAGCTCAAGGTAATGGATAACCTTTGTTTCGCCGTGATACTCGATTCCGTCTGCCTTCAGGTAGTTGTTTGCACGAGTTGCGATGTACTCATCTGTTGCCATGTCATTGTTGACCTGCTTGATCACGTTATGACATGCAGAGCAGACAGTAACCAGTGCCTGGTCCTTTTTCTGGGCATCGGCAAGTGCTCGGACAGAGCTCAGCTTAATGGCAATTTCATCGTGTGACAGCGGGTAAACGCCGCCGCAGCACTGCCATTCCGGGATCTCCTCAAGTGTGGCACCGAGAGCTTCGGCAGATCTTCGACCGTATTCGTCGAGGTCACGTGCCTTGTTCTTCAGTGTACAGCCCGGAAAATAACTGTAAACCATATAGGGTGTCCTCTTCCTTTCGTAAAGGGATGTTTATATAACTGTAAAAGCCCTGCGGTACGGCCATGACGGAGTCATGCGTGCATGAACATCTGTCATGGACATCCCGCTGACTTTTAGTTCTTTGTAAGTCCGCTCAGCGGACATGACAAACCTTTTTTATCAATCAGTTTGCCATTTCTTCCGGATGGAAGACTTCATCGAAGCGCTCTTCTGTCAGGAAGCCGAGCTTCACGCATGCTTCCTTCAGAGAGATATTCTCTTCAAATGCAAGGTGAGCGGTCTTGGCAGCCTTCTCATATCCGATGTACGGATTGAGTGCTGTAACCAGCATCAGAGAGTTGTGCAGGTTGTAATGCATCTTCTCTTCGTTTGCCTTGATGCCGACAGCGCAGTTGACGCGGAAGGACTCCATGGACTCTGCAAGAAGTCTTGCAGACTGCAGGAAGTTGTAAGCGATAACCGGCATGAAGACGTTCAGCTCGAAGTTACCCTGAGAAGCAGCCATGCCGATTGCTGTGTCGTTACCGATAACCTGAACAGCAACCATGGTAACCTGCTCGCACTGAGTCGGGTTTACCTTGCCCGGCATGATGGAGCTGCCCGGCTCATTTGCCGGAATTGTGATCTCGCCGAGACCGTCACGCGGGCCGGATGCCAGCCAGCGAACGTCGTTGGCAATCTTCATCATGTCTGCAGCCATAGCCTTGATAGCGCCGTGTGCAAATACCATCTCATCCTTGGATGTCAGAGCATGATACTTGTTCTCTGCAGTACGGAATTCCTTGCCTGTCAGAGCGGAAACCTTCTCAGCAACCTTAACATCGAAGCCTGCCGGTGCATTCAGACCGGTTCCGACAGCTGTGCCGCCGAGAGCCAGTGTGCGAAGCGGATCCAGGGAAAGCTTCAGCAGCTCGACATCGCGCTCCAGAGAGCTTCTCCAGCCGGAGATCTCCTGGCAGAACTTGATCGGAACAGCATCCTGCAGATGTGTACGGCCGGACTTAACAATAGACGGATTAGCGGCCTCAAGTTCCTTGAAAGTTTCAATCAGTCTCTCAGCTGACGGGATCAGCTTGTCCTCGATTGCAATTGCAGCAGAGATGTGCATTGCTGTCGGGAATGTATCGTTGGAGGACTGGCTCATATTGATGTCATCGTTCGGATGGCAGATCTTCTTGCCTGCGATCTCGTTTGCACGATTGGCGATGACTTCGTTTGTATTCATATTGGACTGTGTGCCTGAACCTGTCTGCCAGACAACCAGCGGGAAGTTTTCGTTCAGCTCACCGGAAATAACCTCATCGCAGGCCTTTTCGATTGCTTCAACCTTCTCATCTGTCATCTTTTCCGGCTTCAGGTCATGGTTAGCCTGTGCAGCTGCCTTCTTCAGAATTCCGAACGCATGAGTAATCTCTCTCGGCATGGTTTCGATACCGACACCGATCAGGAAATTCTCATGGCTGCGCTCAGTCTGTGCACCCCAGAGCTTGTCTGCGGGAACCTTGACTTCACCCATTGAATCATGCTCAATACGATATTCCATCTTCGTTTCTCCTGTTTTCAAACAAATATTTTGTGTTGAACGGGAAGGGCAAAACGCCGCCTCTGAAATAAAATTTCAAAAAACACCCAGTGGCGCATGCTCATACGTATTGACTATAGCACATTGTTTTTTGGTTAAACAACACAAACTCCCGTTTATATCGATACCGTAATATCGATTCTGAATGTTGCACATAGATGTGTCCATATACGGTTCTCCACTTATGCAAAAAGCGGATTTCCACTCTGTAAAAGGCACTTGTTCCATGCTTCGCGGAGCTTATAAATTAAAAAACCGCACCCGGCCGTTTCATCTTCGGCAGGTGCAGTTTTCGCATTCCGTATTCTGTTCTATTTCAGGCCTTTTTCACCGTTCCCCGGTCTGTTCTCAGTCCTGATTCTGCAGCTTCGTAATCAGTTCAAAAATCGCCTCTGCAGAATTGAAATTCTCCGGCAGAAGATCGTCCGCATTAATCTCCACATCGAATGCATCGTTGATCTCTCCGACAATTGAGATGATGTCAAAAGAATCCAGAATTTCATCATCGATCAGGCTGTCTGCGGTTCTGAAATCAACATCCGGTCTCGCATCCTCAAGAATCTCAAAAAGCTGTTCCATAGTCTGACTCCTCGTTATTTCTCTTTCTAGTCATAGGATTGTCTGCAGTAAAATTTCATAACTGCAGTTTCTATACTAAAATGTCTTATCCTACTGAGACGCAGTTGTCAAGATAATCATTTAAGATTCTCTGCTCAAACACTCCGTTTTCATCGTTTTCACGAAGAAGAATCCATAGCACACGAGCCAGCCGAGCGCCGCTGCCTGCATGGAATAATTCAGTCCGAAGAGGTAGCCGCAGTAGGAAAGCGTACTCTCCAGCACCGCTGCCGCCGCAATCACACCGTATCTGCCCGGCTTCCGGAGAGCCAGCACCACCAGCAGCAGATCCAGCATATAGGCATAGCGGTCGTGCATGCCCGGAAGCAGCAGCAGGGCCGTCCAGACGGAAAGAGCCGCCACGCTGATCAGGCCCTCCGGATCCTCAAAGAGCTGCTTTCTGTCCTGCAGCATGAAAACCAGAAGACCGAGCACCGTTACCGTGGCGAGCAGCGCTCCGTTTTTCAGTGTATTGTAATCCCCTCCGAGCAGCATCCAGATATTCGGGAAGCGCGCCGTCATCACCGGATAGGTCGCCGTCTGGTTGAGATACACGCCGAATGTATCAAAGAGGGATCGTCCCGCAGGCACTGCCGGAAGGGAAGTCACCACCATCATCAGCGGCACATAAAGCAGGTACAGAATGCTGCAGCGCTTCCGGAAGAACCAGTACATCAGATAAAACGGAAGAATAAATACCGCCTGCAGCTTAAAGGAGAATGCAAGGCCCAGCAGCACAAAGGCAGCATGATATTTTTCATCCAGCAGGCACACGAGTGACCACAGAATAAAGGAGACGTAGATCGAATCACACTGCGCCCACATCGAGGAATTGAAAATCACCGTCGGAAGGAGCAGCACCACGGAGGCAGACAGATAAAAGAGCTTTGCCGCTCTCCTCTCCGTATCCCCTGCATTTCCTTTGAAAATGCAGCTGAATCCGGCCAGTCTGCAGACCAGAACACCGGCCCCCGCTGCCATCACATAGTCAAAGACAATGGAGAGTCCCTTGTACATTGTCAGCGCGGAGAACGGAAGGTAGGTCATCAGCGCAATCAGAAACTGATAAAGCGCATTATAGTCGCCCACCTGCTTCGACAGCGCTTTCAGTCCGCCTGCAGCCTTGATTTCGTCAAACCAGGGAAGCAGGAAGCGCGCCGCATCCTTTGACACGAAGTGACGGTTTGTTACACGGATTGCAAATGTCAGCAGGATCACCGCCGCAAAGCAGATCTCCGGAAGATGTGCCTCAATCAGATCAAGAAACTGTTTTTCTTTTTTGCTCATTTTGAAATTTCCTGTCCTTTTATCGGAATACGGTGACAGACAGAGCGTCCGTCACCGTTTTGTCAGTACCTTATCATCTTAGAATTTCTGATAGATAAATGCAGCCGCATTATATCCAGGTCCGTAGCTTCCCCACAGCAGAATGGCAAAGATTGCGATCAGGTAAAACAGCCATCTGAACACAAGTCCCTGCTTTGCCACGACATCACGGATGATGATGCCCTTTTCATTCAGGATGTCGACACCGACAAGCAGCACCAGCAGGTACATGGAGAGGCGGAATACGCCGGGTTCCAGACCCATCTGCAGGAAACTGCCGTCAAACAGAACGCCCGGATTCCAGGACGTAAATGTCGCCTTCAGCATTTTCAGAGAAATCTTCAGGCCGTTTGTGCAGTCGAAGTAGCGGCCGATGTTGATCAGGAAAACGGTACGCAGCATCCGGAAGAGATGCCATGCAAAGCTGTCTCCGTCGATCCGGCAGGCATTCCGCAGTTTTTCGGACGGACGCTCCAGAAGCGTGTCAGCCGAGGTCAACGTTGCCTGATAGAAGCCGAAGGCCACATAGCGCCACGCAGCTCCGTGCCACAGACCAACCGTCACGAAGACGATGAAGGAGGCCAGCGCGGAAGGAACGACCTTGCCGTAATACGGGTCAATCTTCTTCTTCATGAACTTCGCGAGACGGGAGAAGCGCTTGGAGAGCGCGATCGGATAAAAGAGATAATCTCTCATCCAGTGTCCCAGCGAGATGTGCCATCTCTGCCAGAAGTCCGAAACAGTCTCCGCCATATACGGATTGTGGAAGTTTTCGGAGAGCGAGATGCCGAAGAGTTCGGAGATACCGATGACAATATCTATGCCTCCGGAGAAATCGGCGTACATCTGAATGCCGTAAAACAGAACGCCGATGAATACGGTCAGACCGCGGTAGCCTTCTGTCTCAAAATTATTGATGATGTGATCCGAGAGAATGACGACATTGGCCGAAATCACCATCTTCTTGAAGTAACCCCAGAGCATCCGGAGCAGGCCCTTGCGGAAGCGCATCTCGTCGAAATGATGCTCTCCGTACAGCTGTTCCGCCAGCTGTGCATGGCGGTTAATCGGTCCCTGAATGATCTGCGGGAAGTAGCAGGCAAAAAGCGCATACTGCAGAATGTTCCGGTCTGCACGGCATTTGCCCTTATAAACATCGATCAGATAGCCCGTCAGCTGGAAAGTGTAAAAGGAGATGCCGAGCGGAAGCAGAAGATCCGGTATGGGGAGCTGACGGCTGCTGTGTGCGATTCGTAATAAGCCGTTGATATTCTGCACTGTAAAATCACTGAATTTCAGGACAATCAGAATACCCAGACAGAAGATCATAGCCAGTACGAAGATCTTCTTTCTGCGGCGGCCGTAGCGCTCCTTAATCTCCTTCTTCTGTTCCCTTGTCAGCGGCTCCGTTCCGCTTTTCAGTTCTCTCTTCTGCTCCTCTGCCAGGTCATCCATGCGTCGTGCCGCAAGGAAGGAAACCACGATCGTGACGAGCAGGAAGGCTCCTGCCTCCAGACCGCCCATCGCATAATAGAAGATGATGCTTGTTGCAAGAAGCACGCACCACTGAAAGCGCTTAGGCAGACAGTAAAACAGGATAAATGCAGCGCTCATCAGGAGCAGAAACTGTATTGAAAATAGTGTCATACTTTACCTCAGCTGTTCGCAGACTGCTTATCGACAGTCTGCTTTTCTTCTTCAACGGATGCTGTCCAGGATTCCAGATCGGCTTCCCAGCTCTCATAGCCGGCCTCACCGCGGCGATCCGGAAGTCCGTATCTGTCCTGCAGTTCGCGTGACAGCCATGCCGTGATCTTCTCTGCTCCGTAGACATTCCAGTGTGCATCATTGCAGAAATCCTGCTCCAGTGTCAGTCCCATCTCCTCTTTATGAGCAGAGAGGTCGAGGAAGTCAAAATTCTCTTTTTCCAGAATGTCAGCGATATAATTCCGATGCTGCAGGAGCTCCGGGCAGCGGTCATAATGACCGTACGGCAGGAAGAAAAAGACAACCTTGCCGTCCAGTTTTCTGCAGTTCTCAAGCAGAGCATAGAGCTGTTCCTCTGCATACGGATCAATGGCGATCCGCTCTTCGGTCTCTTCATCGTAGGTGACGCTTCCGCCCCACGGATAGAAGTCAAAGCCGCGTCTCGCATTGTGGTAGGCACTGTTCCAGTTCTTCAGGTTCAGCTCTTCCTTATGATATCTGGTCAGATCAAAGTAATAGGAAAGGGAGCTTACCTTATGCGGCAGATAACGGTACAGCTGGCGCAGACGATCAAAGGAATAGCGGAAGGCGTCCGTATTATAGGCGACGTCCTTGATCTCGTCATTCTCCGCATAGCCCTTCAGCGTGGCACCCGTTACAAACGGACGGATATCAATCACGTAGAGCTTCGGGTTCTGTGTCTTTTCTGCCTCATTAATTACATAGGGAACAGTCTCACAGGCAATGTCGTCCAGACAGAAATCGTAGGCTGCGATTCCCTGCTCCGCATAGGCCTTCATCGGCATGAAGGCTGACATGCAGCCGCTGGCACCGATCAGCACCATATCGATGGTATTCTTCTTTTCATCATAAAATCCGCTGACGCTGTCGCGCACTCCCGAGAGATCCGGTCTCTTCGCATAGGAAATATGAACAAAGAGATAGGAAAACAGCAGGAGAAACACGAGGCCCCGCAGAATAAAGCTTCGTTTTTTCTTCATATATAATCACTCACGTACGTCATCTCTGCCGTGCTCAGACCGGGACATCGTCACCGGCGCCGGGAACGTCTTTTATGACAGATACTCCTTTTTCAGTGCCTGTCTGTCAATCTTATCGTGCGAATTCATCGGAAGCTTTTCCATATGAATGTAGCGGTTCGGCCACATGAATTTCGGAAGCTTCTTTGAAAGTGCAGCTACGATCTCTTTCTTGCACTCTTCTTCTGCTTCATAGATGCAGAGAATCTTCTCAGCAGACTGGTCATAGAGGCAGCAGGCCACATGCAGGAACGGAATACCGTTCAGCGCAGCCTCAATCTCACCAAGCTCAATGCGGTGTCCCATGTGCTTGATCTGGGAATCAGCGCGGGCAGCGAAGAACAGCAGACCCTCTTCATCATAGTAGCCCATATCACCGGTGTGATAGATCTTTGCCTTGTAGCCGCTGACGCAGGGATCATCCGCGAAGCTCTCTGCCGTCTTTTCCGGCATATCGTAATAGCCGAGTGCCAGACCGGTTCCCGCAACGCAGATCTCTCCTGTTTTCCCCGGCTCTGCAATGACATTTCCCTGCTCATCACGCAGAGTGACACGCATATTGCGGAAGCTTCTGCCGATCGGCAGCATGGCGTCCGGCGCATAGGTTCTGTCGATGATGTGATAGGTGCAGTTGCAGGTAATCTCCGTCGGTCCGTAGAGGTTGACGCAGATTGTCTCCGGCAGATTCTCTCTCCAGTAATTCAGCGCGCGCACCGGCATGATTTCACCGGAGAACATCAGATAGCGCAGTGAAAGCGGATGCTCCTCCTGATTCAGCACGGCAAAGTCAGCCACAATACGGACAGCCGATACAGCCCAGATCAGTACCGTGATCTTCTTTTCGGAGAGCACAGCCACAAGCTGCTTCGGCATCATAAAGTACTTCTTCGGTACGATGTAGACACAGCCGCGGCAGGCCATTGCATTGTAAAGATCCTTGACCGAGACATCGAAGTCAAACGGTGCCTGGTTTGCAAAGATATCTTCTTCATTAAAATGGAAGGCCTCATCAAAGGCAGCGACCAGGTCGAGCACGCCCCTGTGCGAAATCAGCACGCCCTTCGGCACACCTGTTGAACCGGAGGTGAAGATCGAGTACAGCGGATCCGTGTCGATGATATCTTCGACACGCCTGTCGATGCGCTTCTCCTCTTCTTCGGAAAGCGGCTCATCCGAGAGAATGTCGGCCACCTGTGTGACACCGGCTGCCTTCATGCGTCCGCCTGCATCCAGCACAGCTGCGGGCTGAAGACTTTCCAGAATCATCTCGCAGCGGCTTTCCGGCATGGTCGGATCAACCGGCACATAGAAATTCCCGGTGTAGACAGCACCGAGAAAAGCAAATACAGAGAGCGCATTTCTGTCAATATAGACGACAACCGGACGGCCTGTCTCCTTGACTCCGCACTCTGTCATCAGATAAGAAGCAATTCGTCTTGCATTCCGACGATACTGCGCATAGGTATAGGAATCTGTTGTATCTTCAAGGGCAGTCCGGTCAGGACAGACGGCTGCCGCTTCTTCCAGCCAGGATATAATACTGTTTTTCATCATATTTTCTCCTCACATAATTGTAAGCATTATCGCACACCGGATACAAAAACTCAACCGCACAGGAACAGTAGAAATGGCGGCTGAATCAAGGTATAATACCTGAGACCGACACAAATGTTCACACACAGGAGAATTCTATTGAAAACTTCAAAACATCATTCCGGCCCGGCAGTGCCTGCTGTTTTCACACTGCTGGCGGCAGTTCTGACCCTGCTGCCCTTCTTCATCCGTCCGGTCTATTTCATGGTCGCGGATGACTATCTTCTGAATTATATTGCGAACGGTTCCTACGGAAAGGACGGAAGCGCGCATCTGGTCTACATCCGGATCGTCCTCGGCGGACTTCTGAAAGGTCTGTACACGCTGACCACGGCAGTCAACTGGTTCCTGGTTCTGCTGCTCGTTCTGCTGATTGTATCCTTCGCCGTTCTCTACTGTGTTGTCCTGCGCAGCACGGGACATCTTCTCCCGCTGCTGCCACTCATGGTCATCAACCTCTCCGTACCGGTCTTCTTCCTGACCTACACCGCGGTGGCCTTCATTGTCTGTGCAGCCGGCGCAGGACTCTGGTATCTCTTCTTCCTGCATGGAACAACCCGGAAGCGTAATGCCTTCGTCGGAAGCATCCTGATCGTAACGGCGCTCTGCCTGCGTGCGGATTCCGTTGTTCCGACTCTGCTCCTCTGCTCGCCGCTGTTCCTGCATCTGCTTGTCAGCGCCGTTAAGGAAGGACGCCTGAAGAGTCCGAAAGCGTTTGCATCCGTTGTGAAAAATGCATGCCTCCCGCTTTTGCTTCTTGCAGCACTCCTGATTTCCACCGGTGCCGCAGAGCGCTATGCCTATTCCGATCCCGGCTGGCGTGATTTCCTGGATTATACCAATGCCAGAGCCGCCGTCGTCGATTATGCCGGAGCCGATTACAGCACCTATGCAGATGCATTTGCCGAAATCGGACTTTCCGAGCTCGACTACAACCTGCTTCGCGCATGGAAGTACTGTGAGAAGCCTGTGTATTCAAAAGAAGTTCTGGAAGCAGCCGCAAAGATCGGTTCCGATGCCGTCACATTGCAGAAGCGCATCAATTACGCAAAGAGCTCCTACACCCTGCCGAACTGCATGCTGTTCCTGCTTCCGGTTCTGCTCCTGCTGATCCTGATGCTTCTGTACCCGGGCTATCCGGCAGCTGCCGGACTGCTGACAATCTTCTTCTATGAAGGCGTCACCTGGGCACTGATCTTCATCCGCATGCGCTACGTGATCCGTGTCGCCGTTCCGCTCTGCATGATTGCGGCATTCGCACTCTGCATGCTGCGGCCGAAAAAGAAGGATGCCGAGGATGCTTCCGCAGAGACAGAGAATGCAGAAACCGATGCCGTCGAAGTCTATCGCTTCGAGGAAATCCCGGAAGAGCAGGCAGCCGAGGCAGCAGATCTTTCCGAAGTCCAGGCTTCTGAAGATGAATTTTACTCAGATATTTCTGCTTACCAAAACAGCTCCGCAGACGTGAATGCAGAGGTCAAAGCGGAAAATGAAATTCCGTACTGCGAAACACGTGAATACAAGCGCGCTCTTTTAGTTCTGCGTATCTTCCGTTATGCAGCCGCACTCCTGCTTGTTGTAATCGCTGCGGCAGGCGGCCTCCTCTTTATTAAGGATTATCGTGCCAACAACTGGGTCTCCCGTGTTCCGCACGATGGTTATCCGAAGGTGCAGGTCACAGAGGCCATCTACGAGGATCAGGATACACTCTATGTCATCGATGCAGGTCTTTTAAGCATCCTGTACTACTTCGGCACAGAGGCCAAGGATGTCCTGACAACCGACCGCTTCGCCAACGTAGCAAGAAGCGGAAGCTGGGACAGCTTCTCTCCGCGCTACTACAATCAGGTCGGCAGCTATCTGACCGATCCGGATCGTCTTCTCTCCGGTCTCGGAACTGAAAAACAGCTTGCCTATGTTGCGACAGCCGAAGGTGCGATGCGCCAGTTTGTCACAGAACAGACAGGCAGGACTTATGAACCGGAAATCCGTGAGTTCCCGGATATGAGCACCAAGATCTACCGCTATCACGAAAAGACAGAAGGCAAAGAAAAGAAGAAGGACACTGATAAAAAACAGCCCTGATCTCTGTGCAATGCAAACTGCCAACACATAAAACAGGCGGATCATCCGATCGGTTCCCCCGATCCGGATGATCCGCCTGTTTCGTTTGGGAGGTCTTTCAAAGTTTTTACAAGCTCTGACGGGCTTTAAACTTCAGACTCAGATTTTAGCTTTGGACTCCTGATTTTCTGTCCTTCAGATTTTTCCCTCTCTCTTCTTCTCGAGGCGGTTGACGATCACGCAGCAGGAAGCGTCGCCCGTGATATTGACAACGGTACGGCCCATATCGAAGATTCGGTCTACGCCTGCGACAAGGGCAATACCTTCAACCGGAAGTCCGACAGAGGCAAGAACCATAGCGAGCATAACCATGCCGGCACCCGGGACACCTGCCGTTCCGATGGAGGCAAGTGTAGCCGTCAGAACGATGGTCATCATCTGCGGCAGTGTCAGATTGATGCCGTAGCAGGATGCAATGAAGATTGCACAGACACCCTGATAGATGGCAGTTCCGTCCATGTTGATGGTGGCACCGAGCGGAAGTACAAAGGATGAAATTTCACGATCAACTCCAAGCTTCTCTGTACACTCCAGGTTGATCGGAAGTGTTCCTACTGAGGATGCTGATGAGAAGGCAAAGATGATTGCCGGCAGCATTTCCTTAAAGAATTTCGCCGGGCTCATGCCGCCCATTGTCTTGACTGCCGTTGAATACACCACGAGGGAGTGCACGATATAGCAGATATAAGCGGTCAGAAGGACCATAGCCAGAGAGCCGATGATCTGCGGTCCGTTCGATGCGACAACCGGACATAAGAGACAGAATACACCAATCGGTGACAGCTTCAGAATCATCTCCATACACTTCATGAAAACATCATTCAGCGTTGTAATGCCTTCGATAATTTTTTCATTTTTCGGTCCGATCAGAATGATCGAGAAGCCGATCAGAAGTGCCATGACGATGATCTGCAGCATATTTGCGTTGACCAGCGGCGACACAATGTTGCTCGGGAAGATGTTGACCAGCGTATCCATAAACGGCGTCGGTGCGGCAGCTTCATAGCTCAGTTCTGTCGTGGCAATAGCGGGGAAAAGTCCCTTAAACAGGTTGCCGCCGATCAGACCGACGATAATGGCAAATGCTGTTGTGCACAGATAGTAAACGACTGTCTTCAAACCGACTGAGCCGACCTTGCGGATATCCTGCATGGAAATGATACCGCACATAATCGAGAACAGGACAATCGGTACGACGATGAATTTCAGCAGGTTCAGGAAGATCGTTCCGAACGGCTTGATGTAGGAGTTGGCAAATGCTGCCTGCGGCTGCAGCAGGAGGCCGGCAATGATGGCAGCCACCAAAGCAATGAAGATCTGCGCAGCGAGTGACATGGTCTTTTTCTCTTTCATATGAGCCTCCTTTTTTGTCTGCAAATATTCGATATTCGCATGAATATTTGTACGATATTGAGGTAATC
>JAUNAG010000002.1:55563-65071 GCA_030527685.1 Lachnospiraceae bacterium
ATTATGCTGTATTATTTTCATTTTTATTTTTAAATTATGTATAGTTTGCACAACTCCTGTTCTTTGTGCAAACTGCCGCTTTGAATTTACTCGAAAATCCCGTTTGACATTGCAGGCACCTTTTTGCAAAATAAGGAAAACATGTACACCCGGCAAATTTCAGGAGGGTCAAGGTGGAACTTCATCTCTTAACTTATGTCATTGTCTGTCCGGCGATTTTTCTGGCAAGCTTTGTGGACGCCATTGCAGGCGGAGGAGGACTGATTTCTCTTCCCGCTTATCTTCTCGCCGGCCTGCCGATTCATGCTGCCATTGCAACAAATAAACTGAGTTCTACAACAGGAACAGCTTTTTCAACCGCACGTCTTGTCAAAAACCGCTACGCAGACATGAAGGTCGCTCTGCCATCCATTGCAGCCGCACTGGTCGGTTCTGTAATCGGCGCAAATGCGGCGCTTCACACCAGCGAGCGTGTGCTGCAGCTGGTCCTGCTGATTCTTCTTCCTCTCGTTGCCTTTTATGTCCTGACGAAGAAGAATCTCGAACCGAAGAATCCGTTTTCTCTGAAGAAGTCAACGGAATACACCATTGTTGTGATTTCATCTTTCGTGATCGGCATGTATGACGGATTCTACGGCCCGGGCACCGGCACCTTCCTGCTCCTGGCCTTCACGGGACTTGCCAGGATGGATCTGCGCACCGCCTCCGGCAACATGAAGATCGTCAATCTGTCTTCCAACATCGCAGCACTTGTCACCTTCATCCTTGCCGGCAAGATTGTCTGGAGACTCGGTCTTGCAGCCTGCGTCTTCAGTATTGCGGGCCACTATCTCGGCGCCGGCTTCGTTATGAAGGACGGTTCCAGAATTGTCAGACCGATCATCATCGTGGTTCTGGTCCTGTTGTTCATCAAGATTATCAGCGGTCTTATCTGAGTATTCATCTCGTTGTTCATCAATATCAGTCTCATCTGATCGTCAGTTCTGTAAAAGTCAGAAAGGTGCACCGCCAGACGCACCTTCAAAAAAGGAGATGTCCGGAATCCGGACATCTCCTTTTTATTATCTTTATGCAATTTTGGCATCTGCACGGTTTCTCAGTCGTACAGATGGCATGCTGTAAAGTGTCCCGGTTCTACCTCTCTGTAGATCGGTGCCTCTGTCTTGCACTTGTTCATGCAGCGGCTGCATCTTGTATGGAACTTGCAGCCTGAAGGCGGATTGGCCGGAGACGGGATAGAGCCCTCCAGCACGATACGCTTCATCTTCGCCTTCGGATCCGGAGTCGGAATCGCAGAAAACAGCGCCTTGGTGTACGGATGCAGCGGCTGTGCGAAGATATCCTTCTTTCCGCCGTACTCTACCAGGTTGCCGAGATACATAACGCCGACTGTATCAGAGATATGCTCTACGACCGAAAGGTCATGTGAGATGAACAGGTAGCTCAGGGAATGCTGTTCCTGCAGCTTGTTCAGCAGGTTGATGATCTGTGCCTGAATAGACACGTCCAGAGCGGATACCGGCTCGTCGCAGACAACGAATTCCGGATTCAGTGCAAGTGCTCTGGCAATGCAGATTCTCTGTCTCTGTCCGCCGGAGAACTCGTGCGGATAACGTGTCTTATGGAAAGGCTGCAGACCGCACTCATCCATGATCTCATCAATGTAATCATTGAACTCTGCTCTCGGAACGATGTTGTGCTCGCGCACTGCCTCGCCGATGATCTCACCGACCGGAAGTCGGGGAGACAGAGAGGAGAACGGATCCTGGAAGATGATCTGCATCTTGGTGCGCATATCACGCATCTCACGGTCGGAGAAGTCATATACTTCGCGGCCGTTGAACAGTACGTCACCGCCTGTCTTCTCTCCTGCCAGACGCAGAATGGTACGTCCGGTAGTAGTCTTTCCGCAGCCGGACTCACCGACCAGACCCATGGTGGTGCCGCGCTTTAAGTTGAAGCTGACACCGTCTACTGCCTTGACATGTCCGACTACGCGGTTCAGCATGCCGCCGCGAATCGGAAAGTATTTCTTCAGATCGTTCACCGTCAGGATATTCTGCGGATCATATGTGTTCTGTACTTCACTCATCATACTTCTCCTTCTTTATCCTCGTAAACGCGTTCATTCGGTTCGCCCTGTCCTTCTGCATAACGATAGCAGCTGACAAAGTGTGTCGGAGACAGCTGAATCTCACACGGATAGCCGTGTGCACAGCAGTCCAGCTTCTTTTCGCAGCGGTCGCGGAAGTAGCAGTAATCCGGCATGTTGACCGGGTTCGGAACCTTGCCCGGAATGGAATACAGTTCATCTACTTCGCGTCCGACAACCGGCTTGGATTCCATCAGACCGATGGTATACGGATGAGACGGATGATAGAAAATATCTTCTGCCGTACCCTTCTCAACGATACGTCCTGCATACATGACAACGACATAATCTGCCATCTCGGCAATAACACCGAGGTCATGTGTAATCAGCATGATTGAAGAATGAATGCGATCCTTCAGGTTGCGAAGCAGGTCCAGAATCTGTGCCTGAATCGTAACGTCAAGAGCTGTAGTCGGCTCATCTGCAATGATGACACGCGGGTTGCATGCCAGTGCCATTGCGATCATGACACGCTGACGCATACCGCCGGAAAGCTCGTGCGGGAACATGTTTGCAACACCTTCACTGTTGGCGATGCCGACCATATCCAGCGCTTCGATCGTACGCTTTCTGATCTCTTCCTTTGTCTTTCCTTCGCCGTCATGCAGAGCAATGACTTCATCCACCTGATCGCCGATGCGGAAGACCGGATTCAGGGATGTCATCGGCTCCTGGAAGATCATGGAGACGCGGTTGCCGCGGATCTTCTGCATAGCTTCCTGCGGAGTCTTTGCAATATCGTAAGCCTTGTCACCGAGGTTCAGACGAATCTGACCGGATACGATCTGGCCCTGCGGTCTCTGCAGAAGCTGCATCAGGCTGAGTGAGGTAACGGACTTGCCGCAGCCGGACTCGCCGACGACACCGACAGTCTTGCCGATCTGAACTTCGAAGCTTACGCCGTCAACGGACTTGACGGTTCCGGCATCTGTGAAGAAGAAAGTATGAAGGTCATCGAACTCAACTGCATTTTCCGGATTATGCATGGTGGTTACATACTCACTCTCCGGAACGTTTTTGCGCTTCCACTTCTTCTCAAGCTCACCGGTAATCTTTCGGTTTTTCTTAGAGATCTCACGGATCTCTTTACGAGAGAGGTAGCCCTCTCCTTTTTGCTGCTTTGCCATGGTGTCTCCCCCTTACCGCTTCATCTTCGGGTCAAATGCATCACGCAGACCGTCGCCGACCAGATTGAATGCCAGTACAGTCGCCAGCAGGCAGAAACCTGCCGGGATCCAGATGAACCAGTAATTCGTCAGAACGTAGGTATCATTGACGTCGTTGATGATGTTACCCCAGGATGCGAACGGGAACTTAACGCCAAGGCCCAGGAAGGAAAGTGTTGCCTCTGTCAGAATGGTGGAACCAAGGCTCATCGTCATGGTGACGATCAGCTGCGGAATAACATTCGGAATCAGGTGGCGGAAGATTCTTCTTGAAGCCCGGATACCCGTTGCCTCTGCCGCTGTCATGAATTCCTGCTCACGAAGAGAGAGGATCTGACCGCGGACCAGTCTTGCGATGCCGGCCCATCCCAGGAAGCCCAGGATCAGCATCAGGTAAATCATTCGGATCTGCGGATCGACACGCATTGCATCCATTGCAGCGCCGAGGATGATGATGATCGGCAGTGACGGGATGCAGTAGAAGATATCGACAATTCGCATGATCAGGTTATCGACCCAGCCGCCGCAGTAACCGGACAGACCGCCCAGTACAACACCGATCAGGGATTCGATGAAGACAACGATGAAACCGATATAAAGGGAAACGCGTCCGCCGTACATCAGACGGGTCAGCATGTCCATACCGTTCTTGTCTGTTCCGAGCGGATGTGCCTTGGACGGCGATGCATAGGTATCGAAGATCTGTGTCTGCACTGTCTGCAGAACCTTCCAGCTCTTGGATGCCGCATCATAGCTGATGGAATAAGAAGCCTCTGTTCCGTCCTCATCCGTGAACACGAACTCGGTGCTGTCCTCATTGATAGCTGCAGTCAGCTCTTCCTTGAAACTTCTTGTCAGGAAAATGTCAGACATAATTGCCTGAACGCTGTAGCGGCTGACATAAGCTGCCTCAGAACCGTCGGAAGCTTCGACTGTACCGGAAGCATCAACCTTATAGGTCTCGCCCTCATATTCGAAGGAACCGCCGCCGGCTGCATAAGCTGTCTCGATGGCATACTGCTGCTCGAAGGGAAGCTCGTCATTGGAAGTACTGCTGCTGATAATGTCATTTGTGGCAAAGGCAACCAGTGTGTTGTCTCCGTCATAAATTGCGAACAGACCTTCGCTCTCTTCTACATAACTGTAGGTAACCTTCTTTGCCTCGAAGGTCTCACTGCCCTTCTTTCTTGCCTGTACGAATTTTGCCTTTGCAACTGCAGGGAAGCTGTCCCTGGATGCAGTTACGTAGCGAAGCTCATCATTTTCCTTAACAGCTGCATACTGCTTGCGCTGCTCATTGTAGCGATAAAACAGCTGATCTTCCTTATAAGGGGAAACTGCTCCGCCGATGAAGGAAAAGATGAACATCACGATCAGGATGATCATACCGGAAACAGCTACCTTATTGCGCAGGAAACGTCTGGTGACCAGCGCTCCCGGAGAGAGGGTCTTTACGCGGCGGTCGTCGTTCAGCGAGTACTGCTCTTCTCCGCCCGCGTCCTTACTGTTTTTTTCAAATTCACTCATTTCTTCCGTTCTCCTCGTTATTTCCGTCGTCTTATGCAATACGTACTCGCGGGTCAACCACTGCATACAGGATATCTGAAATCAGATTGCCCAGCAGTGTCAGAATCGCAAGGAATACCATGTAGAACATGGAGAACGGAATATCGCCCGCTACCATGGACTGATAAGATACAAAGCCGATTCCCGGAATTGAGAACAATGTCTCTGTGATCAGCGCGCCGGAGAACAGGCCGGGCAGGGAGCCGCCCAGCATTGTAACCAGCGGAATCAGCGTATTACGGAAGGCATGATGATAGATAACGCGTCTCTCAGACAGACCCTTTGCTCTTGCTGTACGGATGTAATCCGCATTCAGAACCTCCAGCATGTTGGTTCTGGTATAACGCATCAGGGAACCGATGTTGATGACAACGAGTGTCACAATCGGGAGCACCAGGTGGTGCGCCTTATCCAGAAGCTGTGCTCCGGAAGAAAGCTGATTGTAATTTCTGCCGATCAGACCGCCGATATCAAACCAGCCGAGATTGACGCAGAATACCAGCTTCAACAGAGATGCAAAGAAGAAGGTCGGAAGCGAGAAACAGGCCAGAGCCACAATGGTGATGGTGTAGTCTGTCTTGCTGTACTGCTTTGTTGCTGCAATGATGCCCAGCGGAATAGAGATCAGAATCTCAAAGATGAAGGCAATACCGCCCATTACGAAGGAGATGCCGACGGAATCTCTGAATTTCTGAATGACCGGAACTGTCCACTTCCAGCTGTCGCCGAAGTCTCCGACCAGTGCCTTTCCTGCCCACGCAATAAAGCCCGGCAGAATACCCTTATCCATACCATAGGTAGCAGACAGCTGTGCCATCCACTCCTCAAAGCTCTTTGAACCCGGCTGCATGGACTTCTGACGAGCCACCTGTTCCAGATACGAAGTCGGCAGACAGCGCATCAGAACATAGATGATAAATGACACGAAGACCAGTATGACAACCGAAATCAAGAGCCGCCTGATGATGTACTTTCTCACCTGATTCTCCTCCGAAAATCGTTTTTTCCAAATAACCGCAAAGCTCCTGCGGCACACTGCCATGCCGCAGGAGTTTTATTCTTACTGATTCGCCGGCATGATACCGGCTCTTTTTTTTAACTTACTTGTTCATCTCCATGTTCTGGATTTCAGCATACCAGTTGTAGAAGGTTGTGATATCCGGAGTAACAGTGTCCATGTTGACACGCTCTGTACTGAAGATAATCGCATTCTGTCTCTGGTAAACCGGAACTTCGCAAGCCCAGTCAATGATGGTGTCAAGGCAAGCCTTGTACATAGACTTTCTGTATTCCTGATCCAGCTCTGTACGTGCATCCATAATCATCTCATCGAGCTCTTCGTCTGCGATGCTGTACATATAGTTGGAACCGCCCGGCTCCTTGCCGTCGTTTGCAACGTCAGAGTAGTAGATCTGGTACATATCCGGGTCAACTGTTGCGCCCCATGCTGCACACCACATATCGACCTGATTTGCCTCAAGGCCTGTCCACAGGTCAGAGGAGTTTGTAAGGTCAGTTACGATCAGGTTGATGCCGAGCTCTGCGAGAGCTTCCTTAGCCAGTGTAAGGATCATGAAGGACGGATGATCTCCGCCGCCGTCAGCCGGGATCTGAACCTCATACTCAAGCTTGGCGCCTTCCGGAGCTGCTGTTACCTTGCCGTCTTCAACAGTGTAGCCTGCTGCTGCGAAGAAGCCGAGAGCTGCCTCCTTAGCTGCTGCATACTTGTCATCAGCGCTCATATCAGAGGTGTAGATCGGCTCGCCGTCTGCATTTACAGAGAAAGCGATCTGATAATCATCATCTGTTGCCTGCGGAGCAGCCCAGGATGTGTTGGAGATCGGATAGTTGATGACAGAAGCACGCTCGCCGTAGTAGGAGTCGATTGCAACGTCACGGTATACAGAGTAAATTGTTGCAAATGCACGGCGCAGATTCTTGGAAGCATCAGATGCCGGCTCGCCGTTTACAGCAACTCTCTTTGCGTTGATACCGATGTAGCCGTAGCCAAGGTTATCAACTGTGTTTGTTGTGATGACATCACCTGTCAGCTCGCCGCCGTTTGTCTGCTGGATAGCTGCAACAGCGTCATTGTGGAAGGACGGATCTGTGACATCAAGTGTACCGGTGGAAACGCCGGAGATCTTATCAGCATCCTGTACTTCACGGAAGTTCAGATACTTTGTCTTCGGCTCGCCCTGGAAGTAGTTCTCGTTAGCTTCGAAGTTAACAACACCGTTCTCAAAGCCGATGAACTTGTACGGACCTGCACCGAGCGGCTCTGTTGTCTTGGCACGGACAGAGGAAAGATCACCCTTCGGGAAACCGAAGCTGTTGTTGTCATAATCGAACAGTGCCTTGTCGCCGTAGTAATGAAGCGGAGCGATGTTGAGAGACAGCTGATAGATCAGAGTTGCGTCAACCTGTGTAGCAACAACACGCATCTCATAATCATTGATCTTCTGGATACCGCTGATGTTCGGAGCGGATTCGCCTGTCTCAACACCCTTTGTGTAATTGCTGTAGTTCTCGAAGCAGTCTGTGAAAGCAACGTCTGCCTTCTCTGCATCAACCATAGCGGTTACACTGTCATAGTTGTCAGCCATAGCATCGAAGAAATCCTTTGCTGTTGCTTCTGCATCCAGCTCATAGCCCCAGTTTGCAGCACATTCTGCAACTGCAGCGCCTTCTTCGTTGTAGCCGTTTGCTACGCAGTAATCAACGATGCTCTGTGCAAACTTCTCTGCTGCCTGATTGAAATCAGCCCAGAAAGCAGTCTGCTCTTCTTCTGTCCAGTTACTGAAATCTGTGTTTTCCTCGCCTGCTGCAAGCAGAAGGTTGTACAGTGTATCCATACCTGTACGGTACTCGGACAGACCTTCGATCGGCTGAGAGAACAGTGTGGAGCTTCCGTCATATGTCGGATCGCAAAGAGCATACATGGTGAAGATGACGTCATCAACAGTGAGCGGTTCTCCATCGGAGAATACCAGGTCATCACGAAGCTTGAAGTCATAGTAAACGGTGCCGTCTTCGTTCTCTGTGAGTGTCAGATCAGCCGGACCATAGTAGGTATAGTCTGTACCGTTGTAGTTGATTGTCTCGCCTTCGATGCCCTTGTAGATGATAGCGCCTGTACGGTCAGAAGCCAGAAGGCCAAGCTGTGTCATTGTAGAGACATCCTGATCGTATGCAGTTTCTGCAAAGAACGGGGAGAACTTGCTGTTGAACGGAGAATATCCGGCAACAAGCGGAGTGCTTCCGTCTGCTGTTGCGACTACTGCATCTTCTGCAACAGATTCTGCTGCAGAGACCATCACTGCACTGCCTGCCAGACCTGCTGTCATGGAAGCGGCAAGTACGAGTGCGAGCCATGTTCTGCTGTTTCTCATAAAAACCCTCCTTCTCGTATTCCATAATTGAAATACTATCCTGTTTCATGTGCTTTAAGCACATACTGTAAAAATAATACAATCTTTCCCATCTGCGTGTCAATCATTATGGAACTATTGAATATTTGTTTTTACATCTGATAAAAAGATCCGCAAAAAAACAGACAGCAAATTCCATTGCGAATCTGCCGTCTGTTTTCGAATTATCTATAAAACATATTATTATCTACGCAATTTCCAAAAGCCGCCAAAAATCGTCCTCTGCTCTTACGCCTGTGTCCACTTTGCCGCTCTTCTTCTGATAAAAACAAAGAGATGGCCCGCAAATCCAAGTACAACTGCAGCTATGAACAGATACTTCCCCATACCTGTGCCCGTATAGGTTCCGCGGTTCATGGCATACAGCAGGCCGATACCGCCTGCCGCTGCGCACAGTATTCCGATTAAGGTGACAGCCGGAAGTCGCCCTGCTGTACTGCTGTACACATAAGAGCGGAGCGCTGTTCCGCCCAGCATCATGCGAATCACCAGCCATACCGACAGTGCCGACGTGACCAGGATTCCCGCATATGGCAGCAGCAGATAAAAGCAGCCTTCCATTCCGGTTTTCGTTACACAGCCGACCGCAATACTGATGCCCAGCACCACAAGTTCCGCAAGCAGAAGCTGCACAAGCAGGCGCATATATGCCGCATCCGACAGGCCGCACTCCATGTAGCTGCCCTGATAGCTGATCCCCGCTTCCGCTTTCGAATCAGGCCGAAAATCCTTCAGCTTCTGCTCCTGCAGCTCCCTGCGCCGAACCTGATAACCGAAGTGACTGAAATCCAGGAAATTCTTCATATATTACGCTCCTGCAAACTGAGACTCATAGAGTTCCTTATAAGTGCCGCCTGCCTGCAGCAGAGATTCATGTGTTCCCTGCTCGACAATATGGCCGTTCTTCATGACCAGAATCTGATCCGCACTGCGAATTGTGGAAAGTCTGTGCGCCACGATGAAGCTTGTTCTGCCGTTCATCAGCTTGGCAAATGCCTCCTGAATCAGGATCTCCGTTCTCGTATCGATGCTGGATGTCGCCTCATCGAGGATCAGCATCGGCGGTCTGCAGAGCATGACACGCGTGATGCATAAGAGCTGCTTCTGGCCCTGGCTCAGATCATCATCGTTAATGACGGTGTCCAGACCCTCCGGCATTCTTCTGATGAACTCCCAGCTGTGTGCTTCTTTTG
>JAUNAG010000034.1 GCA_030527685.1 Lachnospiraceae bacterium
TGCGATAGACGTTGATGCCGACACTGTCAGCTGCCTGCGGATTTTCGCCGCATGCCATAAGACGCAGTCCGAATCTGGTTCTGTAAAGAACGACTGCTGCCAGAATCAGAGCCAGAAGCGCAACCAGCATGAACCAGTTGAACTCAAAATTGCCGAGATTCTTCATACGGATGGTAAATGCCTTCTTTGCTGCTCCGTACTGCACGGTGGAAGAGACGTTCGCTGAGTTCTCAGCCATATTCAGTGCCTTTACGATAACTGTTGCGGCAGCTGTAGCCAGAATGTTCATAGCTGTTCCGACCAGCGTCTGATCTGCCTTGAAGTTGATGCAGGCAAATCCCAGGAGAACTGTATAAAGCATGCCGGAAACTGCAGATACCAGAAGAACCACAAGGATAATAAGCAGCTTGTTGGCTCCACCGAGACTCTTCATTGCAAGTGCACCGCCGAGTGCACCCATAACCATGACGCCCTCAAGACCCAGGTTGATGACACCGGAGTGTTCACTGAAGCAGCCTCCGAGTGCGACCAGAGAAAGGACGGATGCAAAGATCAGTGTGTACTGTATCAGTAGAATCATGATTTTTCATTCTCCTTTCCTGTTGATTTATTTCTGCGCTCAAGTCTTCCGTTTAAGGTTGTCTTGAAGAACAGAACGAAGCCGCAGAGATAGATGATGATGGAAGTGATCAGATCTGCAACCTGTGACGGATAGATGTTCTTATCCAGGTAGCTTCCGCCGCTCGTAATGTGCTGAATGAAATACGAGGAGAAGATTGTTCCGATCGGGTCAAGTCCGCCGAGGAAGGTTGCGGCAATGCCGTTGAAGCCCATGCCCGGTACGGATGACTGTGTAACAGACCACTCTTCGATTCCGGAGAGATACAGGAAGGAGGCACCGAGTGCTGCCAGTGCGCCGCCGATGATCAGGGTGAGAATAATGTTGCGCTTCTCATTCATGCCGGCATATCGTGCTGCTTCCTTGTTGAAACCCGTTGCACGGATTTCATATCCGAACTTTGTCTTGTTGAGAACAACCCAGATTGCAATCGCAAAGATCACCGCTAACGGAATGGCGATGGTGACATTTTTATTCTTCATAAACAGCTCATTCAGACCCATGGACGGAATGAGTGCAGAAGGATTCTCGCTGCGAAGCTTCAGTGTGTAGTTGCTTGTGCTTTCCTTCACGGTGCCGAGAAGCATATTCACAAGGTAGAGGCCGATCCAGTTCAGCATGATGCCGGAGATAACCTCGTTGACGTTGGCATATGCCTTTAATAAGCCGACCAGGCAGCCCCACAGACCGCCTGCCAGAATGGCAAACAGAATGCAGACATACCACGGAAGGTGAAATGCAAGAGCGGCATAAAGGCTGGCGCCCGCACCTACTACGTACTGTCCTGCCGCACCGATATTGAAAAGACCGGTCTTGTAGCAGAAGTTAATCGACAGGGCACACATCAGAAGCGGTGCTGTCTTGATCAGCGTATTGCCGAGATACATTTTCTGTTTTGCAGGAGCGGAATAGTTCATGTAATTCCGTACAATTGTGATAATTGCCTCACCTGCAGTTTCGGGATGAATTGCCAGCAGGACCAGATAGCCGATCAGCAGACCGAACAGGATGCAGAGCACCGCTGCCAGAACAGACTGGACGCCGCTATGCTGAAGCAGTGATTTCTTTTCCTTCATTCATGGGCCTCCTTTCTTTTTGCACCGGCCATGTAGAGACCGAGTTCTTCTGTTGTTGTTGTCTTCGGATCCAGTTCTCCGACAATTTCACCTTCGTACATGACGAGAATACGGTCGGAAACATTCATAACCTCTTCCAGTTCCAGAGAAACCAGAAGAACTGCCTTGCCTGCATCGCGCTCTGCGACCAGCTGCTTATGAATGTACTCAATAGCGCCGACGTCCAGACCGCGTGTCGGCTGGACGGCTACAAGAAGCTCATGCTTCTTATCAAGCTCGCGGGCAATAATGGCCTTCTGCTGATTGCCGCCGGACATCGATCTTGCTGTTGTCACCGCACCCTGACCGGAACGTACGTCAAACTGTTTAATCAGACGGTTTGCGTACTCGCGGATCGGTTTTCTGCGAAGGAAACCGCTGCGGACGAATTCCGGTTCATAGTAGCGCTGCAGCACCATATTGTATTCGAGCGAATAATCCAAAACCAGACCGTGCTTATGACGGTCCTCCGGAATATGACTCATCTGTCCTGCGCGTTCTCTGATAGAAGCCTTTGTAATGTCCTTACCGCATAAGGTAAGAGAACCGTCTTTCAGCGGTTCCAGTCCGGTAATGCCGTATACAAGCTCTGTCTGGCCGTTTCCGTCAATACCTGCGATACAGACAATCTCTCCTGCACGAACGTTGAAGGATACGTTCTTGACAGCATCGGTGCCGTGTGTTTTGGAAGCAACAGAAACATTCTTTGCCTCAAATACCACATCAGCCGGAGCAGCCGGTCCCTTGTCGACCACCAGCTGAACATCGCGGCCTACCATCATGCGGCTGAGCTCCTGCTCATTGGTGTCCGCAATATTGACGGTTCCGATGTATTTGCCGCGGCGCAGTACGCTGCAGCGATCGGCTACTGCCATGATCTCATTCAGCTTATGAGAGATAAAGAGAATCGACTTTCCTTCGTGTGCCAGATTCTTCATGATCTGCATCAGCTCATCGATCTCCTGCGGTGTCAGAACTGCAGTCGGCTCGTCGAAAATCAGAATCTCGTTATCGCGGTAAAGCATCTTCAGGATTTCGGTTCTCTGCTGCATGCCGACCGTAATATCCTCAATCTTTGCATCCGGATCTACAGCCAGTCCATACTTGTCGGACAGGGCACGAACCTTTTTCCGGGCCTCTTCCTTCTGAAGAAGGCCATTCCTGGTAGTCTCCACACCAAGGATGATATTGTCCAGAACCGTGAAGCACTGTACCAGCTTGAAGTGCTGATGTACCATGCCGATGCCCAGATCATTGGCATCATTCGGATTCATGATTCTGACCGGTTTTCCGTCTTTGCGGATCTCGCCCTCTTCTGCCTGGTAAAGACCGAACAGAACACTCATCAGCGTGGATTTTCCCGCGCCGTTCTCACCGAGCAGTGCGTGAATCTCGCCTCGTTTCAGCTGGAGTGTAATGTCATCATTGGCGATGATACCCGGAAAACGTTTTGTGATGTGAAGCATCTCGACAGCATACGGAGCTTCGCTCATTTTCTCGTCCCCTTTCATGTAAAAACATTATTTCTGAAGGTGCTTTCCCTGCTCATACAGGTCAGCCCTTGCTGTGCCGCTGATTCTATTACAGCAGACGCAGCCGTGTATTACTTTATGATGAAAGCCGGCAGACACAAGATCTGCCGGCCTTTTCATTCCGTGCATAGATGCTCAGTCAGTTCTGATGAGCATTGCCTATGAAGTACAGATTATTTCAGGTTGCCCTGGAAGTTCACCTTAACAACTTCTGCTGCCGGCTCTTCTGCAGTTGTATCATCAGATACAGTTACATCGCCTGCATACATAGCAGCAACGAGTGCCTTGTAGTCATCCTGTGTGAAGTTGTCTGTGTAAACTGTGCTCTCCAGCGGAAGCTGTACATAGTTAAGTTCCGGATCCTCGCTGACCATACCAAGAGTCTCAACCTGGCCCTTGTAGTCATCCCAGTTGCCGTTCATGATTGCTGCAAGCAGTGTATCAACAGTTGCTGCAAGACCCTTCATTGCAGAAGTAACGCACATGCCTTCGCCGTAAACAGAATCGATTGTAGCCTTCTGGTCAACGTCGACACCGATTACCTTTGCTTCAGCCTTCTCAGCTGCTTCGCAGGCAGATGTGTAAACGCTGCCGCCGCATGCGAAGACAACTTCTGTGCCGTTGCTGTACCATGTATCCATAGCTGCTGTGATATCAGCATCGCCGTAGAACTGGTTGCCGTATGCATAGTTGACTTCGACATCTGCAAGGCCAAGTTCCTTAGCTGCGTTGTCGGCACCCTGAACGAAGCCGTAGCCATAACGGATAACTGCCGGAACAGCCATGCCGCCGAGGAAGCCGAGCTTTGTGTAGCCCATCTTTACAGCAGCAACGCCTGCCATATAGCCTGCCAGCTCTTCCTGGTAAACAGCGCTGTAAACGTTGTCTCTTGTGTAGCCTTCCTCACCGGAAGCTGTATCAAGATCATACTGGGAAACGTCAAGAGCGATGAACTTGACATCCGGATTCAGATCTGCGGAATCGGAAATAGCTTCAGCAAATGCATAGCCCGGCATCAGGATAACATTGTAGCCGTCCTCAACAGCCTTATCGATCATAGCGTCACGATCTGCTGTGGAGTCGCCTTCCGGCTTATAGTATGTGAAGTCAATGTTGTTTGCTTCGCAGAATGCTTTTCCTGCTTCGTAAGTTGTCTGGTTGAAGGACTGGTCTGTGATATCGCCGTAGTCCGTAACCATTGCTACCTTCATCTCAGCTGCATCATCAGCAACAGCCGGAATAGCAGCAAATGAAGCTGTAGAAAGTGTCATTGTTGCTGCAAGTGCAAGTGCAAGACCTTTTTTCATTTTCATGCCTCCTTATTCTCAAGAAGAAAATGTCTGTACTGTTTTCAAGATACCTACTGATTATACCTCTTCTTTTGCAAACCGACAATGATTCATGATACAATCCATGTCAGAAAAGTTATGCAGCGCGAAGATTTCCATGTCACTTCTTCCCTGCAGATAGAGAAAGTGAGCGTAACGAGATGGCAAAGCTTTATTTTAAGTACGGTGCGATGGGTTCATCAAAATCCGCCCAGGCGCTGACCACCAAGTTCAATTATGAAGAAAAAGGAATGTCTGTCTGGCTGATCAAGCCTTCTGTTGACGACCGCGACGGTGCCGATATGATCAAAAGCCGCATCGGTCTTTCCGCACATGCGCAGGTGATTACTCCGACTGACAATATTATTGAAACCTTCCACAATGCCGGCAAACACGATGTCATCATCTCAGATGAAAGTCAGTTCTTCACCCCTGCACAGATTGATGAACTCCGTGAGCTGGTCGATCAGGAAAATATTCCGGTTCTCTGCTTCGGGCTCCGCACCGATTTCCAGACCCGCTTTTTCCCCGGTTCCATGCGTCTGATGGAACTGGCAGATTCCATCACAGAGATCAAGACCATCTGTTCCTGCGGAAGCAAGGCAACCGTCAATGCAAGAATTGACGAAAACGGCCGTGTCATCACCGAAGGCTCTCAGGTATTTCTGGGAGGCAATGACCGCTACACTGCCATGTGCCACCGCTGCTGGGAGCGAAAGATCCGCGAGCAGCAGATCAGACCCTGACGGCCCGGCTTCTGCCGTTCATTCGCAAAGCGTAAAACTTCAAATGACAGCTTCAACTTTAGATTCATCTGCATGAAAAAACGATCGGCATGTCCCAAGACAAAAGGGACATGCCGTTTTTCTTTATTTTGCCAGATCCAGCTGACTGCGGACACGATCGATCAGCATCTGAAGGGCAACCTGATTGTAGCCGCCGTCCGGAATGATGACGTCTGCTCTTCTCTTGCTCGGTTCCACGAACTGCTCGTGCATCGGCTTGACCGTTGTCAGGTACTGGTCGATGACACTGTCCAGAGAGCGCTCTCTCTCCTTGACATCACGGACAATCCGGCGCAGGATGCGGACATCCGCATCTGTATCTACAAACACACGGATATCCATCAGATCACATAATTCCTTCTCCACAAAGAGAAGAATTCCCTCCAGCACCAGAACCGGTGCCGGATTCACACGGATCACCTCATCTGAGCGGTTATGAACCGTATAATCATAGACCGGCATATCAATCGAAGTGCCTGCCTTCAGCAGCCGGATGTGCTCACACAGTAACTCTGTGTCAAATGCATCCGGGTGATCATAGTTCAGCTTTGCCCGCTCTTCGTAAGTCATCCCGACTCTGCGCTTATAATAATTGTCATGCCGCAGGACACTGACTTCATCCGCACCGAAGCATTCGATCAGTTTGTCCGCCAGTGTTGTCTTGCCGCTTCCGCTTCCGCCTGCAATTCCAATTAAAATCGGTTCCATCAAGTCTCCTCCGGATCAATCGTTATGAAAGGCCGATCTCTGCTGCCGTCTCATCCGCAATCTTGCAGAACAGTTCAACTGCAGGAATATTCTTCTCCATCACGCCGTCATTGAACTTAAAGGTTGTCTTTGTGAGGGAATCAACGCCGAACGGCTTGACCTCACGGATGCACTGCTCAACGTTCTCTGTGCCGAGGCCGCCTGCGACGATAACCGGCTTTCCGCACTCGCGCACGATCTGTGCATCGATGCTCCAGTCATGTGTCATGCCGCTTGCGCCGATTCCTGTATCCTTAGCCAGACCGCTGTCTGTCAGAATGTAATCGCAGTAAGCTGCATACTTCTTTGCACGGTCAACTGCTTCCGGTCCGTCAACAAGAACAGCCTGCATCAGGCCGACACCCGGGCATTCTCTGTGAAGTCTCTCTGCGAATGCCTCATCAGATGTGTAGTTCATGCCTGCAATGTGAACAATATCCGGCTTGATGCGCTTGATGATGAAGAACATCTCCTCGACATCCTCATTCAGCATGATCGCAACAGTCTTTACGCCGCGCTTCTTTGCCTCTGCAAAAATCATATCCACGACATCATACGGAACGCGATGTGCCGGAACGCCGCCGCTCTGCATCGGTACAAGGCCGATATGATCGGCACCTGCGTCCATAACCTGGCATGCCTCGTTGTAATGAACAATTGAATAAATCTGCTTAACCATTTTTTGCTCCTCGTCTTTTATTCTTTTGTATGTGCAGCTGCTTTTTCGCGTCTGCGTAAAACAGCTTCCCAGCTTAAATCTTTGGCAAATGCTTCTGCTGCCTGCATGTTAATGGCTGCAGCCGCCTGTGAGAGTGCCGCTGCCTCCTGCATCAATCCGTCCGCTCCCTGCTCGAGGCTGGCTTTTAAGATCGCCGCCATCGCACAGTCTCCGGCTCCGTTTGTGCTGACAATCTGTGATGCATCCGCGAGAGACGGTTCAATGCCCTGTTCCTTCTCCGAGCTGTACAGCAGTCCCTGTGCCCCCATGGAGACAAAGACTTTCCGGACACCGAGATCGTTCAGGCGGCGTGCCGCTGCCTGCGCTTCCTCCACAGAAACATCGGATTCTCCGCCTGCCGGTGTAATGCCGGCCAGAACAGCAGCTTCCAGCTCGTTCGGCTTCAGGATATACAGCTTTGAGAGGACCGGGCGCAGTCTCTGTGCCTTTGCCACAGAAACCGTATCCGCTGCAAGCGGTGCCGTCACATGCTCCGCAATCCAGGCAATCGTCTCCTCCTGCAGGTTGGCATCCAGCACAACCATCGAAGCACCGTTAATAAACGGCAGTTTCGGCTCCAGAAGTGCTCCGGTGATATGCTCCGTGATGTGCATGTCGTTGACGGCCGTCACCAGATCGCCGTTTGCATTATTAATATAAAGATAGGTGGAAGAAGCTTCTCCAGGGATGACCGTTACCTGTGAGCAGTCTATTCCCGCCTCCTCACAGTCTGCAAGTGCCAGTCTGCCGAAGGAATCATCCCCGCAGACTGAAATCAGAGAGGTCTGTACACCCAGCATCGCCAGATTACGTGCGATGTTCTGTCCCACGCCTCCGATGCTGATACGGACACTGCCAGGATTGGAGTCGCGCAGGCGAAGCTCCGCACCAGAAAGTCCGGCAATATCAATATTTAATCCACCTATGACAACTGCATAGTCTTTCATACGCTTACTTCTCATCTGCTGCATCCGGGTCGAACTTATAACCCATACCCCAGATGGTGCGGATCAGGTTGCCCTTATCGCCCATCTTGCTGCGCAGCTTCTTTACATGTGTGTCAATTGTTCTGGCATCTCCGAAATAATCATAATTCCAGACAGCATTCAGAATCTTTTCTCTTGAGAGCGCAATTCCCCTGTTCTCAACAAAATAGGAAAGCAGCTCAAATTCCTTAAAGGACAGATCCACCTCACGTCCCTCGATTGTGACCTGATGTGCCGTCTTGTCAATCCGGATTCCGGCAGATTCCAGCACCTCTTCGCTTCCGACGGCACCTGATCTGCGGAGAACCGCATCTACTCTTGCCACCAGAATCTTCGGTGAAAACGGCTTTGAGATATATTCATCAACGCCCAGATTGAAACCGAGCAGCTCATCGTTCTCATCGCCTCTTGCTGTCAGCATGATAATCGGAACCTTGGAATACTGACGAATCTCACGTACTACCTGCCAGCCGTCCATCTTCGGCATCATGACATCCAGAAGAATCAGGGCAATATTTTTCTCCTTAAAGAAGAGATCGACCGCTTCTTCTCCGTTGCCTGCTTCCAGTACCTGATAATCCTGTCTTTCCAGAAAGTCCCGGACGAGCTTGCGCATACGCATCTCATCATCGACTACCATAACCTTTAACTTATCCATATCAGTAACACCTTCTTCCTTATATCACACGACTTATATAAGTTCGTGCTTTATGCGATTCCGTCAATCAGCACTGCTACCGCATCGCGGAGTGCAGCTACCTTTTCAGCTGACTCATTCGCCTCTTTGGAGACCGCATAATAATAGAACTTAATCTTCGGCTCTGTTCCTGACGGACGCATTGCAAACCAGCTGCCGTCTGTCATACGGAAGATCAGAACGTTAGATGCCGGAATATCCTCATAGCCGTGCAGATAGTCGATGACCTCACGAACTTCAAAATCACCGAATGCAGCCGGAGCATTTCCGCGAAGCACTTCCATGATTCTTCCGATTCTCTCTGCACCTTCTCTTCCGGTCAGTACGATGGAAACCTGATCCTCTGCAAAGAAGCCGTACTTTTTGTACAGATTCTGCAGTGCATCCAGAAGAGACATGCCCTTCTTCTTATACCATGCTGCCATCTCCATGATCAGCATGCCTGCGCAGATGCCGTCCTTATCACGGACTGCTTCGCCCGGCGCACAGCCGATGCTTTCTTCATAACCGAAGAAGTAGCCCATGCCTGCTGCCTCGATCTCCGGAATTCTGCCGCAGATGTTCTTAAAGCCTGTCAGTGCCTCAAAGACACGGATGCCGTAGTCTTCACAGATCACACGTCCGAAATCACCTGTAACGATGGACTTGATCATCGCCCACTGTCCGGTCAGCTTTCCTGCTTCCTTCATGCTTTCCGCAAGATAGGCAATCAGCATCGCACCGGTCTGATTGCCGTTCAGGGACTGGTAGCCGCCCTTGCCGTCCGCAATCTCAACAGCCAGACGATCGCTGTCCGGGTCTGTTGCAAGAAGCAGCTCGGCATGCATTTCCTTTCCAAGCTCTTCTGCCAGGGCGAATGCCTTCGGGTTCTCCGGGTTCGGGAACGGAACCGTTGTGAAATCCGGATCCGGATTTCTCTGTACTTCTACGATGGAGAAATTCTTAAAGCCTCTGCGGTCAGCCACCTGCTGCATCGGGATGCTTCCCGCACCGTTCAGCGGTGTATAGACAACCGGAACAGAGAGATCCAGCTCTTCGTCTGCTCTCTGGCGCATTGAAAGAACATAGGAAAGGTAAGCCTCATCCATCTCCTCTCCGAGCATATGAACGAGTCCCTTCTCTGCAGCTTCTGCCAGAGAAAGACGCTTGAACGGATCAAAGAGATCCATCTTCTGAATCTCTTCCAGAATGCCGTCGGATACCTCACCGGAAATCTGTGCTCCGTCCTTCCAGTAAACCTTATAGCCGTTGTATTCCTTCGGATTGTGGCTTGCCGTCATATTGATGCCGGAAACCGTACCGAGCTTCCGGATTGCAAAGGACAACTCCGGAGTCGGGCGAAGAGACGGGAAGAGATAAACCGGAATTCCGTTGCCTGCCAGAATCTCTGCTGCAAGCTCCGAAAACTCCTTTGAGAAATAACGGCAGTCATAGGCGATTGCCACGCCGCGTGACGCATCTTCGCCGGAACGAAGAATATAGGAAGCAAGTCCCTGTGTTGCGCGTCCGACAGTGCGCTCGTTCATGCGGTTTGTTCCTGCTCCGCAGATGCCGCGCAGACCTGCCGTACCGAAAACGATTTCCTGATAAAAACGGTCTGTAATTTCCTTCTCATCGTCCTTAACAGCGAGAAGTTCCTGCTTCATCGGATCATCTTCACTTAATTTTTCAAGCCAGTAAGAATATCCTTCAAGCGGTGTTTTCATGTCTGATTCTCCTCCGATCTGTGCAGGGCACATCAGCCTCCATGCGCCTGCCGTTCTGCCCGTCATCGGGCTATTATTTTTCTAATAAAAGATCAAAGTCCGCAAGCGAACTTCGGCTCTCACAAATTCTTATTTGATATAAAAAAACCACATCCGTGAACGGGGATGTGGTTTTCATACCATAGGCCTTGTTCTGACGCCTTCATTCTAACTTAAAAGCCTGTGAACAGCAATAAAAGAATCTACACTATGCTCTCATCAGAGAATACATTCAGAAATATTGGCGCAGATCAGCTTAATGTCCACATGTGCTCTGAAATCGAACTGGAGACGGTTTCCGTCATTAAATGCAAGGATCAGCTCGCTGTCAATGTCCAGAATTCCGGCAGTCTCAATGCCGTAATACTGCACCTTGGAATACGGATATGAGAAATAGGAAACCTTCTTTCCTGTAATTCCCTGCACGTTTACAACGATGACTCGCTTATTGGTGAAGATTACCTGATCGCGTACTGTCGTAAAGCTCTGTACGACCTCTTCGCCCGGAACAAAAAGCATGTATACGTCCTTGCGGATAGATGATTCCGGAAGTTCCTTCAGATTAAACAGATTGGCATCTCCGAGAATGCCTGTTGAAATTGCTGCCATGATTCTCCCTCCTGTTAATTCGCTTATTATAGCACATTTTCTGCATTAATTCTGCCATTGATCTTCCCTACTGCAGGTGCTAGAATAACTCCACTTTGCATTTTCATCTGCCAGTTTCAGATGGATCAGAAAGGAGGGACCGCTGTCTGTAATCGGTGCAGTTTTATCCATGTCGTATTCAGAGTGAACAATAGGAGGACTTCAAATGAACTATCTTGAATCTTTTCTGTTTCTGTATCTCGTTCTCGGCATCATCTACCGCATCTACTGGGATTACACCAGAGTCACCCTCACCCGCTTAAGAGGCAAGTGGCAGCACAGCCGCCACTCACACAGAATACTGATTTCAATGTATCTTATTTTGCTGTGGCCCAAAGAGCTCCTCAAAGAATTATAATCTTCTGAACTTCCATACAAAAGGCACAGCGCATTTTCGCGCTGTGCCTCTCTGTTTTACTCTTCCGTGCAATATCCGATTAAGGTTCTCCATGTATGACGCATGCCGTCCTTATGGCTGCGCTCATATCCGTGGGATGCATAAACACCGGCTCCGATCAGGCCGTGACGTACATCGTAACCTGCTCTGAGAGTCGCCTCTACATCCGAGCCGTAGTGCGGATAGATGTCGACTGCATAATCTGCTTCCATTCTCTTTGCGGCATCAATCAGCTTGCCTACCACTTCGTAATCGTACGGGCCGCCGCTGTCCTTTGCGCAGATTGAAACCTGATGTTCTCTGCAGGTGAGGCCGTCACCCACGCATCCCATATCGACAGAGATCGCTTCGGTTACGCCCTCCGGAACACCTGCGCTTCCGCCGTGACCGACTTCCTCATAGGTTGTGATGTGCACATATACGGCACGCTTGTGCTGAATCTGTTCGTCTTTCAGATACTTTGCAAAGCCCAGAATAATTCCGACACTGAGCTTATCATCCAGGAAGCGGCTCTTGATATAACCGGATTCTGTGATTCTTGTGCGCGGCTCAAAGCCTACGATATCGCCTGCACTGATGCCCAGTTCCTCTGTCTCGGCACGGCTCTGTACACGCTCGTCCAGAACCAGCTCCATCGTCTCATAGCTTCTTTCAATCTTGTTATAGTCTCCGTTGACATGAATAGACGGATTGATCAGCTGGAAAGTTCCTTCATATACTTTTCCGGATCTTGTATAGACACGGCAGTTTTCCGCCTCTGCATTATTAGCATTCATGCCACCGAGATTCGTAAGGCGAAGTCTGCCGTTATCCTTGACCTCCGCAACCATGCCGCCAAGTGTATCCAGATGTGCTTCCAGCAGGATTGCATCTTCTGTATCGTCTCCTCCGAGATTGACAAGAACACTTCCCTTGCGGGTAATCTCCGGCTGATATCCCAGATCTTCAAGTTCTTTCTTTACAAATGCAGCTGCATTTTTCGTAAAACCGGTCGGACTGTCCACTGCCAGCAGACGCGGAGTCACGTCCAGCATATATTCCATGTATTTTTCTTCATTTCGTACCATTTTGTTATCCCTCGTCTTTTATATATTTCCACTTCTTCCATTATAGCGAAACAGCTTCGCAAGTACAGAGCATTTATTCTGCAAAAAAGCCTGAAGTGAGTTGAAAAAATGATCGTTTTAGCTTATGGTTGTATATGCGCAGTATGAACGCCTGATCGTGTTTCTACTGCCTCATTTTTTTGTGGAAAGGAATATCACATGTCTGCACTATACCAGAAAAAACGGACTGTAATTATTGACCTGCTCTGTGATATTATCGGAAGCTTCTTATTCGCAATCGGTATCTATACATTTGCGAAAACCGCCGATTTTGCCCCCGGAGGCATCTCCGGTCTGGCTCTGATCTGCAATCATCTCTGGAACCTGCCGATCGGTCTTACCACCCTGCTTCTGAACGTCCCGCTGGTCATTATCAGCTACAAGGTTGTCGGAAAACATTTCCTGTTTAAGACAGCACGCACCATGATCATCAGCACGATCTTCCTCGATGTCATCTTCCCGCTGACACCGACTTATACAGGCAGCCCTCTGACCGCTGCCCTCTACTCCGGTCTCGGCATGGGCGCCGGCATGGCGTTCTTCTATATGCGCGGAAGCAGCTCCGGCGGAACTGATTTCCTGACCATGACCATCAAAGTTCGCCACCCGCATTTCTCACTCGGTGCCGTCACAATGGTGATCGATTTTCTGGTCATCCTGCTCGGCTGGCCTGTTTTTGGAAATGTCGATGCCGTTCTTTACGGACTGATTACATCCTTTGTCAACTCCGTCGCCCTCGACAAAATCCTCTATGGTATGGGCGCCGGAAAGCTCATGGTCATCATCACCAATCACGCCAAGGCGATCGCCGATTACATCAGTGAACTCAGTGAGCGAGGCTCCACCATTGTAAAAGCAGTCGGTTCTTATACCGGCGAAGAACGTGAGGTTCTTCTCTGCGCCTGCTCCAAATCACAGGCGTACACCATTAAAAACGCCGCACACGAAATCGATCCGGGTGCCTTTGTCATGATCACAGAGACAAGTGAAGTCTTCGGCGAAGGATTTGTGGAGAACAGCGACCACTGACATTGAAGCAGCCGCAACATTTTAAGCAAAAGAAAAAGCCCAGAAATTACCGGATCCGTAGAAAATCCAGTATTTCTGAGCTTTTTCAGGTCGTGGACCTGGCGGGAATCGAACCCGTCTTGAAATGCGATATTTCCGCGGAAAATCAGGGCAATTGAAAAGAAAATTGAAAATGAAAAACAGCCGCCACCCGTAAAGGATGACGGCTTGTCTGGTTACTTATGTTGATCAATGTAGTCCTGCATCATCTGCGTGATTAGCGGGCCCATTGAGACGCCCTGATTTTTGCAGAGTTCAGTGAATTCTTTTGCAACGCTTTCTTTGACTTTGAATCCTTTTGTTACAAGGCCCGTCTTGGCATCCCATCGATCTTGTGGTCTTTGCCTTGCTTCACTCATTCTGCGCACCTCTCAAATACAGAGCATATATGCCTTTTATAATCCCTAAAACTATAAAATAAATCCCCAATGTTTTCAGCATCCCTTTGCATCCCCCCCTGTCGTTGTGTTATACTTGTGGTGGAGAGAGCTAACCCTCTCCACCTTGTTCCTTAGAAGAACAGTTTTTCGATAATCAGGACGACCACTCCGATTATCAAGTCTACTATTGATTGGACGATTAACGGCCTCCATTCAATAGTAGGCTTTTTCTTTTTTGCGCTTATTCTTTGACATTTTTGTCTCCTTTCTTTGCGCTGTTTCTTGTTACAATTATATTGTACATCATACGTTAACGTATGTCAATACAAAATTGCAATTTTCTTATTTTTTTCAGATAAACCGCCACCTTGCAAAGAGATGACGGTTTATTTTGCGCGTTAAAACGCGTTAGAAACGAGTTAGGCTTTCTTGATGTAATCTGCTTTCACGAAATCGTGAATGTATTTCTTGCCCTTCGCCTTGAGCGTGTCGTTCTGAATGATGATGTAATACCACTTTTCGCCCTTGGCGTTAATCACCTCATCGCACACGCCGACATGATCACCTTCAGCCAGAAGCGGATAGAACTGACTGACGGAGTATTCCTTGCCCGGACCCGTTCTGACATTAAGCAGCGTTGTGACCTCTCCGACCCACTGCTGCTCTTCCGTAAGCTTCGTGTTGGTCTCGTAAACCTTCACTTTGCTATCGTCTGCTATCTCCGCGCCGACTACTGCTGACCAGTCAGGACGATAATAACGCGTCTTGCTGTGAAGGTCGGAAAGCTTGTAGGTTTTGACGTATACGCCGCCACCGTTCGGTACGACTGCGGAGCCGCTTGAGGTGTTGCCCTCGATGGTCGTCACGGTGCTGTCAGTTGCGCTGATAACCAGTCCTGCATGACCGAACCTGTAGCCGTCCTCTCGCTTCTTCCAGAACAGGACGATATCACCAGACTGCGGCTTGGTATAGAGTGCCTTTGTGCTCTTGCCGATCTCGCCCATGTCGGGGCAATAAGTCAGCGGGAACTGTGAAGCAGTCTCTCTCAGAAGCTTGCACGCCACACTCTTTCCGAACGCCTTCCAGAATACCCAGTGACACCACGCAAGGCACCACTGCGCCCCCTGATAACTCGGCTTAATATCGCGCCAGTATTTGGTGTAGTTTCCAGATCCGGCGTTCGCTGTCTTGCTGTCCAGGTTCCGAGCTGATCCCTTTTCGAGATAGCCCTCTTCTGCTTTCGCCGTCTCCAGAATCTGGGCGATTGCTTTTTCTTTTGTCATCTTCTTTTCCATTTTTGTCTCCACTTCTTGCGTGCTTTCAGAAATTGCATACTTCTCGATAAACTCATAACACTTGATATGCCGCGTCCAGTACTTGAGATCCCCGACCTGATTGTCGGAAGATTTGTCTGCCTGATCCGCTTTGAGCGCAGCCATGATGCTGTCGAGATCGTAAGCTTTCAGTCTCTTAAAGATGCGATCCGCAGCCGACTTGCCGCCGAGGTGCCGGATTTCTGCATACATCATCTGACCTTTGATATCTGCCGGATAACTCTTCACGCACTCCGCAACATAGGCGGCCATCTGCTCCGCGAGCAGTGTGTCCTGACAGCTTTTGCCCTCTTCGGAAGAGATCAGGGCTTTCAATGCCTTTTTCTGGCTTGCGTTCGGCGCCCATGAAATCGCGACCCAGTCCTTCGCCATCATTGACTCGATGGAAGGTTTTGCCGTGTCAAGCCGCTTGAATGTTGCAGGATAGACGGTCCTGATCATGCTAACAAGTGCATGAGCCTCCGATCCGTAGAACTGCCCCGCGCCGAGAGTGACGGTCTTTTCCAGCTTGCTGTTTGTTCCGGGCATCGTCACATCATCATAACTGCCCTGCCCGTATACCTGACCGCCCGACTCCACGGCTGTGATAATCTTGGCGAGTACAATAAGATTTTCCGTTGTCATTTGCATATTCTCCTTATCTCGTCCGCGGAAAAGCGAGCGTGTCATCCTGAGTCAGCGGAACGTCGATATACTGCTCCGTGACAATTAGGTCGCTGCCGGTTTTTTCGAGTGCCGTCTTTCCGTTCTGCTGGTAGGTGATATAGACCGTCGCACCCGTTAAGTCGATCGGAACTGCGAAGCGATGCGTCGGCGTTGATCCGCGCCTCATTCATCCACCTCCGGAAGGCCTGCGATGGATGTAAGATAGCTGAGAACTGCGCCGAGTGCCGCGGTTGATGTCACCGCCATCCAGTTGACTTCGCCCATCATGGCAGCGGTGCCGATAGTTGCGACTGCCGCCTGTGCAGCCGTTTTGATTGCTCTGATTGTTGCGGCTTTGATCCATGTTCTACTTTCTTTCATTACTCAAGCTCCTTTCTTCGCATTTCTGCGTCCTTCTTTTCTGCATCATCCTCCGGAATAACCGGAAGTTTCATGCATTCTTCGTATAAGGTTGTTCCGTCCGAATTGCCGCCCAGTTCATGGTATGCGGAGTAAATCATTTTGAAATTACTCTTCTCCGAGATCGTGATTGCTCCGCGTCTGATAAAAATCGCACCCAGCGCGAGCAGGCGGTCGTGTCCGAGTCCAATCAGCATCTTGCTCACCGCGGAGTTTTTTTCCTTTTCTGCCTCCTTCTTCTTGTCGTGCCTGGTGATCAGGAAAGTCAAAAAGGACACCAGAGTGCCGCACAAGCCTGAACTAATTAATGCAACGATGATTGTTTGTGTCTGTGGTGACAATGGCTGACTCTCCATTAAAGAAGGGAGAGCCGAAGCCCTCCCCTGTTAAAAGTTATTCGATCTCTTCACCGACGGTGATGATCACATTATCGCCAGTTCCTGCAAGCGACATAATCAGATGAGATACTTGACCTCTGTATGATGCGCCGCATAATGCCGCATTGCTGCCGCTCATCACCGGCGTCAGCTTGTAATACTTCGTGCTGGCGTTGAGTGTTTCGACCGTGTAAGCTGCGAAAATGTTACCATTATTCGCAACACTTCCGGCTGTTCCGGTACCTGTCAGCAAGCCCATACCACCGAGTTTTCCTGTGCTCGAATATACGCCCGTGAAGAAGAAACGGCAGTGCGAAACTGCTGTCGGGACCGCACCCTTGATGTAGATTGGTTCCGGGCTTCCGTTTGCCGGGATGGTGTACGGAATTGCACCGGTTGAGAAGAACGATGCATCGGTGGAGCGCAAAAATGCGCCGCTCGAACTGAGGTACTTGCCATTGATAAAGCCTGTGCCGCCGTTGTAAATCGTCGTGCCGTCTTCGTCCACGGAAATCGGTAACTGGTTGCAATATGCATCCGCGGTGATCTCGATATCGCCCGTGACGCTTGCAATGCTGATCTTGCCGCCAGAATATGCGCCACTGACAACAGAGCCGCCCATTTTGACCACAACACTCGACTGTCTGATCGTGTACTTCGATTTCGGCGTAAGAGTGACGGAGAATGCCTTTCCGACATCCGCGCTCGTGACCGTCGGCGTCTGGATATTCTTGAGTGCGTAGCTGACCGATCCTGCTGTGATCTGCGGGTATGCCAGTTCCTCTACGCCATCACCGAGCATAGCCGCGCGGTACTGGTTAATCAGATCAATGTCGATGCCCGCGTCTTTTGACCATAACAGCACGCCGTCTCGGATGCTTTCCGCGCCGCTGTATGCCTTGAAGTAGTCGCGGAGGTTAACCCATGCCGCCTTTGTGCGGTTGATCTTCGTGAGGTCACTGCCCCACAAACTGCCTGTCATGGCTGTCAGCTCGTAACTGATGTCCAGATCGACACCCGACATTCCGAGAATTGCCTGTAAGTAGAAACAAACCGCGCCGGTTCTGTCAATTCCGCGCGAGCAGTGGATATAGGTGATCTGACCATTGACCGCGTTTTGCATTGCCTGATTCAAGCAGCCGATAAAGCTTGTCTTGCTTGTGTTGCTGCTGCTGAGATCGTACAGCTCTTCATAAGATGACGGAGTAACAAGCGGGAAATAACCATACCCACAAGTGTCTCCGAGGTTGTTATGCTGTGAGTCCGTGCTTTCGTTTTCGAGGTTAATCTCGTAGGTGACGCCCAGCTGATACAAAAGGACCTGAATCAGCGCGCGTCCTGCCGTTGTTGTGTTGTCGGGGAATACTCCGCGGAAGATCTTGCCGAAAGCAACCTGTCTGCCGCCGTCTCCCTTGAAGCCGCCGACATCTCGGCAGTTATCCACGCCCGGAGCATAAATCTGTCGGATGGTGCCGGTTGACATGAATTTCCCCGCTTCTCCGCCGTTGATATAGTAGGTGTAAAGCCTGTCGGGCATGGCGTTGTAAATCGTATACTCGCCTGCCTCCACCTGTACGCTCGCCTCGATGCTCGGATTTTCCGCGTCCCTGATAAGCAAAGCGCCATCACTCGGAATCGGGATTGTGTAGCCCGCGGGATCATCCTGCACGGTGTCTTTGCTTGCGAACTCCGTCACGACTGTGTTTGTCTTGTAATCCGTTTCGCTGTATGCCTGCCGTGCTCGTGCGAGGTATGCCGCCACCTGATCCGTCATCTGGCTGTAGACCGCACACTTGACCGCGGCAAAAGTGACCTCTGCCCGGCCTGTGACCGGCGTCTCATTCTGCCCCCATTCGTTTGATCTGTTAAGTCTCGCCCAGATCCTGTGCGCTCCTTCCTTTGTGCCCGTCATAACGAAGTCGGATAAATCGCCCGTGATGACCGTGCCGCCGATTGTGCGGATCTGCACGCTTCTCAGATACTTAATACTTGCCTGAATCTCCGCCGGAAAAATCTTTTCCGTATCAAATGACAGGTACATCGTTATGCCGTTGTCGGTGATATATCCGTAACACGGAAGTGTCTCCGTCACTTCATCGCCGTCATGATAGTACAGGTCGCTGATAACCTCGCCGCCCGTGCTAATCGTGTCAGCTATGATGCTGTCGGCTGTGAGATCTTCCACCTTGTCGAACGTTGGAGCAATTTCGCTCGTCAGCTGGAATTTACCATTCGCAAAGCGGAAAAGCTTGTGCTCCGGATAGAGGTAAATCTGGAAAGTCGTGTACAAGCGACCGAGCAGAATATACGTCAAGCCGTCCTCTTCGGTCGGTGGGGTAGTTGTAAAAGGTGTAGACGATACGGTAAAAGTGGTGCCGTCAAGCGTGCCGACCACGTATACAGGCGCGTGCTGTGTGCCCGTGAATCCGCTCTGATTGTTGCGGAGGGTGATGCTGTTGATTGCTAAATAGTTATTGTCGCCCGTGCCATTCGCCGCGATGTTCGAGCCTGCATAAAGGATCGGCTGACGGATATCGAACGTGCACCCACCTGTCAGGTGGTAAAACAGGTTGTTCTCATCTCCAACAATCAGGCATGCGGAAGTAATCGCGCTTTTGGCTTTGATGATGTTCTGCATCCTGACGCGGTTGTATGTGTCGGCGTTGTAGTTCGCGTGTGCCCACCATCCCGTGTAGTAGTATGATCCGATTTTGACAAGCTTGCGGTATATAAACTCAATCGAGTTACCCGCCGGAAAGTGCGTTGTCAGACGGTTTGCGCCGCCGTAGAAGCACGCCACCTTGCCTGTGGTTGTTCCGTCTTTCAGTGTCAGTTCAAGCGTTGCGCCTGAGTTGGTCGCCTGCTGTGTTGCGCCCGCGGCATCCTTCCAGTACGGCATTGCCTGAGACGTGCCGCTTGAAGAAAACGGCAGCCAATACGTGATTTTCTGGCCGTCTTTTAACTCGCTCAGCGTTTCGGCTGTGCCTTGCCACTGATACGTGGCAGCGGTCTGTGTTCCGATGACAAGCGGCGTTTTCTCGGAAATCTCAGTCTGCGCGTTGATCGCCGTAGTCTGCGCATTTGTTGCTGTTGCTTGTGCGCTTGCTGCGGATTCGTTTGCTGTTTCCGCTGCCGTATTGGCTGTTTCTGCCGCCTCCTGCGCCGCGACTGCTGCACCGAGTGCGCTTGCTGCGGAGTTCTGGGCGCCTACTGCGATGGTCTGCGCGGCGGTTGCCTCGCTTTGAATTACTGCAAGCTGAGAGGATTCGATCACACTGTTCGAGGATGGCATATGATCGTAAAAATTAACTTTTTGCGTTCCAATGGTGATACTTTGCGGCACGCCCAGCACGCAGTCATAGGTTAAAGCAGTAACCCGCGCCCTGAACTGAAGATTGAGTTTTTTGTCATTGCAATATACTATATCGCCTAAAACAAGGCTCTCGCTCATCGCGTCAACAAGATCTTTGTACTCTTCTGTTTTAGACAGCATGACAAACTCGACGTCAATGGTCTCTTTGGGAAGATTGCAGTTATTAGCCTCAAAGTACGCCGCGCACTTTTTATCCAGGGCTTTGTTTGCCGCCGCCTGATCCTTTACGATGGTGATTGAACTATCACTTTTGTCGGCTTCGCTTGCGTCTTTCTCAAACTTTATGTCCGAAAAGGTTATTTTCGCGGAGTGACGGCCCGGGAAATCATCCACGTTATCGGCATCACAGTAGCCGCCGCCGTCCTCCTTTTTCATGTTGTTGAAGCCCTTCGGATAGATACGCGTGATTAGATCCGAGGTATCGCGCGTTACCGTCAAGCCGCCCTCAAGAATGTTTCGCCCGTAACTAAGCGTAAAACCTTTGTTTGATCCGAGACATTCTTTTACCTTGAGCGTGTAATTGTCATATTCAATTTCGCCGCCCCAGCGCTGTTTGAATGTTGGCGAAGAATCGCCGCACAGAAAATCAAGGAAATTTCTGTATTCAAGAATTGCGGAGGCCTTGTTAGTCATGTCCGATTCGACTTCATACCACCCTCTCGCCGCAGGAGCTGAGAGCAGATCACCGAGCGCGTCTGCCGGCGTCTTGTTGTTCTCCACCTGGTAGCGGTAAAAAACCGTGCCCGCTATGTCGTAAAAAATAGGCGAGAGGCTTGCCGTGATCTCGTTGTCCGTCATTATGATCTGCTTGACGCGATAAAACTGCACGGCATCCTGCCATGTCGATAGCGTAATGACGCCCTCGATCTGAATTGACTCCCAGCGGCCTTCCTCGTCAATCGGATGAACCAGAGTGCCGGACCATGTGCCATTTAGCACCGCCGTCACCGTGCAGGAGGTCGGCGTGAGGGGTGTGCCTCCGTTGTTCAGAGGATTAAATTTCGTCATGCTCTTTTCCGGAGGAAATGCGCATACCATCATCATATGTTTGTCCTCCAGTTTGGCACGATAATCCACTCCGACATGTTTTTATAGGGCTTCACGATTTCATTTATCCCCGGCGTGATATAGGCGTGCTCGAACGCCATATCCCATACCGTGCCGCGCCTCTTCTGATAGGAGTATGTGTAATTTGATCCGTCAGAGCCATAGAAAACCTGTCGCTCCGTGTCGATCGTAAGCGTCTCAGGAGCGTGCGGTCCGACCTCGCCCACCGTGTAGCCGAACATTCCAGACGGCACGTGCTCATAGCCTGCGGCCCTGTTGTAGTAGACTGTCTGTCCTATGATTGTATCCGCATGCTGAATCGTATAGACCGGATGTGCTATCAGGTTGGTCGGGTTGTAAATCACGTTCAAGTCGGAGTTCATCGTGAAGGGCTCAAGACCTTCAAACAGATACCTGTACGGTTCTGCCGTAAATATTGCGTGGAATCTTCCAATTCTCCTGACTGTCCTCTCCATGCTGTTGATCTGGACTGACTGGACTTTGTAAAATGCGCCGTCATCATCTCCGAGGATCAGACGCCCGGACCCTGACAGCCATGCCGAGATAGCAATGCGGTCCTTTTCAAATTCGTCTATTGCGCTGCGGAAATTGAGTTCGATTTCGATCTCAACAGGGGCGAGATAGCGCGCCGATACCAGCACGCCGTCCCTTCCTGCGATTCTGTGTGTTGTCAACTCTTCCGTCGGTGGATTAATCGACGGTCTTTTTGTTATGTACGTTTGCATTACATCTGAGCGAACGCCGTTAAATTCAAACCAATACATTAAATTCCTCCGACTGCAATTCTATTCATTCTCATGTTGCTATTGATGCGATCCACCACTTTTCGCGTGATGTAGTCCGTAACATCGCGCTCTCCGAGGTAGATCTTGACCTCACTTGTGATCTGCTGACCATTGCCCGTATAAAACTGCGTGCCATAGCTTGGCTGATACGGCGTTACTTCCGAGCGGAAAGACCCCGTCACAGCAGATGCAAGCGACAGCGACGCGTCACCGACAAGCCCTGCGCCGCGTTCCATTGCGTCCGCGATGTTCTCCGCAAGGTGGTAGCCCCACTGATCGTCGTGCATGAGCGGTCCCGCGTCAGGGGTTGTGTGGTGGAGATACTGAGCCGCCGCGCCTGCAAGCTGCTGTGCCGCGCTTGCTACATCTCCGCGGCGATTGCGGATGCCCTGCGCGAAGTTCGCGCCGAGATGATCGCCCCATGTGGCCGCGTTTCTTGCGACCTGTGTAAGCTGTGCGCCTGCTGCGTTTCCGAGGCCGGATGCTGCGGAACTCACACTGCCCTGTTTACCTGATAAAGCCGAAGCAAAACCGGAGCCTGCGCTTGATCCCGCGCTCTTCGCTTTTGACACGACACCTGACAATGCCGTATTGAGTGGAGACACGAGCGCGTTTGCGGCTGTTGACGCCTTGCCTGCGCTTGTCGTGAGTCCCTTGATGAAATTGGTGGAAATGTTCGAGCCTGCGACTGTCGCACTACTTGCTGCGCTATTGGCTTCAGTGGTAAATGCACCCGCGACACTCTTCGCCGCACTCTGTACGCCAGATTTGCCTGACGTGATACCGCTTGCAAAGTTCTTTGCCGCGTCAGTACCGTTTGTCTTGGTCTTTTTGCTCGTGCCCTTTGTCTCAGAATCGACCGCCGATTTCAGAAGCTTTGATGCCGCCTTTGTCGCAATCGTGCCGAGGATCAG
>JAUNAG010000035.1 GCA_030527685.1 Lachnospiraceae bacterium
CTGACGGTACTGTCGGTGCTAACAAGAACTCCATCAAGATCATCGGTGACAACACTGATATGTACGCTCAGGCTTACTTCGATTATGACTCCAAGAAGTCCGGCGGCGTAACAATGAGCCACCTGCGTTTCGGCAAGAAGCCGATCAAGTCCACATACCTCATCCGTAAGGCTGACTTTGTTGCATGCCACAACCCGGCATATGTCACAAAGTTCAACATGGCTCAGGAGCTCGTGGACGGCGGTACCTTCCTTCTGAACTGCCCGTGGTCTGACGAAGAAGTCAGCGCACATCTGCCGGGTCAGATGAAGAAGTTTATCGCTGAGCACAACATCAAGTTCTACGTGATCGACGGTGTTAAGATCGGTATCGCTACCGGCATGGGCCCGACACGTATCAATACAATCCTTCAGTCCGCTTTCTTCAAGCTGGCTAAGATCATTCCGGAAGAGACTGCTATCCAGCTCATGAAGGATGCTGCTCAGAAGACATACGGCCGCAAGGGTCAGGATATTGTCGAGAAGAACTGGGCTGCTATCGAAGAAGGCGCTAAGCAGGTTCGCGAGTTCGTTGTTCCGGAAGACTGGAAGAACGGCGAGGACGAAGGCCTTGAGTTCAGAAAGCATGAAGGCTCCGGCCCGGTTGTCGATTTCGTAAACAATATCCAGAATGCAGTTTCTGCTCAGGAAGGCAACAACCTCCCGGTATCCGCATTCATGGATTATGTTGACGGCACAACTCCGAGCGGCACAGCTGCTTACGAGAAGCGCGGTATCGCTGTCATGGTTCCGGTTTGGGAAGCTGACAAGTGCATCCAGTGCGCTAGATGCTCCTATGTCTGCCCGCACGGTGTCATCCGTCCGTTCGCACTGACAGAAGAAGAAGCTGCAGCTCTTCCGGAAGGAACAGCTACACTGCCGCTGCTTCAGTTCGCAGACAAGAAGTTCCTGATCGCTTCCTCAGCTCTGGACTGCACAGGCTGCGGTTCCTGCGCAAATGTCTGCCCGGGCAGAAAGAACAAGGAAACAGGCGAAGTCGAGAAGGCTCTGAAGATGGTTCCGGCAGCTGTCGGCACACCGATCGATCAGCCGATCTTCGATATCGCAGTCAAGACTCCGGAGAAGCAGGACGTCATCGACAAGTACAAGATCACAACTGTCAAGGGAAGCCAGTTCAAGCAGCCGCTGCTTGAGTTCTCAGGCGCTTGCCCGGGCTGCGGCGAGACTCCGTATGCGAAGCTCGTTACACAGCTCTTCGGTGAGAGAATGTACATTGCAAATGCTACAGGCTGCTCCTCTATCTGGGCTAACAGCTCACCGTCTACACCGTACACAGTAAACAAGAAGGGCCAGGGCCCGGCTTGGGGCAACTCCCTGTTCGAGGATGCTGCTGAGTTCGGTTATGGTATGGAGCTTGCTCAGAAGGCACTCCGCAACGCACTGAAGGGCAAGGTTGAGAACCTTGTTGCAGCAGGTGTTGCTGTTGAAGAAGGCCAGAAGTATCTGGATACATTCAAGAGCGGCGTTCTGAACGGCGCAGCTTCCGATGCTCTTGTTGCAGCACTGGAAGGTGTTGACAACGCAGACGCTAAGGACATCGTTGCAAAGAAGGACTTCCTTGCTAAGAAGAGCCAGTGGATCTTCGGCGGCGACGGCTGGGCATTCGATATCGGCTACGGCGGACTGGATCACATCCTGGCTTCCGGCCACGATATCAACGTTCTTGTCTTCGATACAGAAGTTTACTCCAATACAGGCGGACAGTCTTCCAAGGCTACACCGACCGGCGCTGTTGCTCAGTTCGCAGCTGCAGGTAAGGAGACCAAGAAGAAGGATCTCGCAGGCATGGCTATGACTTATGGCTATGTATACGTTGCACAGGTTGCTATCGGCGCTGACTACAACCAGACTGTTAAGGCTATCGCTGAGGCAGAGGCTTATGACGGCCCGTCTCTGGTTATCTGCTACGCACCGTGCATCAACCATGGTATCCGTAAGGGTATGGGCAAGTCCATCACCGAGGAAGAACTCGCAGTCAAGGCCGGCTACTGGTTCAACTATCGTTACAACCCGGCTCTGAAGGCTGAGGGCAAGGATGCGTTCACTCTGGATTCCAAGGCTCCGACAGAGTCTTATGAAGACTTCATCCTTGGCGAAGTCCGTTACAGCTCACTGAAGAGAGCTAACCCGGAACGCGCTGCTAAGCTCTTCGCTAAGTCTGAGGCTGAGGCTAAGGAGAGATACGAGAACCTTGTCAAGCTGGTTGAGTTCCACAAGGCCTGAGAAGGAAACTGCCCGAAAGGCAGCAGATCTTAACGCATAAAAGGCTTCCTTAACGGAAGCGTCAAGGGGAACCGGACACATTGTGTCCGGTTCCTTTTTGTGTTACGATAGGCACAAGTTTCTTGTGACAGGAGAATAAAACTTGCGTATATTTCTTCTATTATTATTTACAATTCTGCTTCCTGCCGTGATCGGATATCCGGTTGTCAGAAAGCATGCAGATCCGGTCTACCCGCTTCTTCACAGCTGGGTCAGCGGCTGGATTCTGCTCTATGCATCGATTCTGCTTCCCGCTGAGGCGGGAATCTTTCTTCCTCTGAGCCTGAAACAGCTGGTACTGCTCTGGGGAGGAATAATCGGAATCGGCTTTGTGTATGCGGTGCTGCTGCTCAGAAAGGACGGGTATCGCCCGTTTCGGGATCTCGTAAAGCGGCTGCGGGAGACAACGCCTGCGGAAGTACTGGCGATGATTCCCGTGCTCGGCCATGCGGCATGTACTTTTTTTATGATGCATGCGGATCATGACGACATCTCCTATGTGGGAGCGGCCACGACCTCCGTTGACACGAATACACTGATGCGCTTCGATGCCGTGACAGGCAATCTGATTACGGACTTTGCGAAGAATGATATGAACCGTCTCGTGACGGCTCCGCAGTTTGCATTCTACGCCGTCGTCTCAAAGGTGACACGGATTCGTCCGGCTCAGCTCTGCCACACCTGGCTGCCGCCTGTATTTACGGTTCTGTTTTTTGCCGCTCTTGCCCTGGTCGGAGCAAGACTGTTCCGGAATGACCGGAAGAAGACAGGACTTTTTGTGATTGCAGCCTATGCTGTGTCTGTGTTCTCCTATGTTTCGACACAGACAGCCGGAACATTTATCCTGATCCGAAGCTGGCAGGGCAAGGCCCAGGTGATCGGTCTGATTCTGCCGATGGTGCTGTATCTGTTTCTGCAGATCGCAGAGAGAAAAGAAAGCGGGGCGGGAGATACGGTGTATCTGACACTCCTCTTTGCGGCATCCTGTCTGCTGACTACGATGGGTGCTGCACTTACGGCCGTGTTCGCCTTCGTTCTGGCGATGGTGACAGCTGCCGTGCTGCGCAGTAAGAAGGTACTCTTTGCGGCAGCGCCGGCCTTTGTTGTTCCGGCAGCGGCTGCTGTTCTCTACGTGCTGTTATAAAGACTCGGGTGACGGGTATCAAAGATGACTGTAAACACAGGGAGTATTATGAGTGAATCAATCGCATTAATCCGGGAAACGCTTCATGCGGCTTATCCGGCTCCCGCCCTCCTGATCTATGCGGTCGCAGCGATTGTCTTTCTGCTGACCCGGAGAAAGACGGATGAGGAAAAGGTGCTGGGAACGGGCGCACTGGCAGTTCTGCTCGTGTTTTTGTTTCCGCCGACGGCACTTCTGATCGGACAGAGGATGCGCGGAGGAACTGTATACTGGCGTTTTCTGTGGCTGCTTCCGATAACAGTGCTGCTCGCCTATGCGGCAGTTACATTGATAACGGAGGCGAAAAAGCGTCTGCTTCGCATCGCTGCAGCCGCTGTTTTTGCTGCGCTTCTGGTGTTCGGGGGGAGAGCGGTATACAGAAGTGATGTATTTGAAAATGCAACCAGCCGCGATAAGCTGCAGCAGATTACCATGACCACCGCCGCCGTTATCAATCAGCATGCGGCAGAGGTCGGAAATCCCTATAAACGGCTCATGGCGCCTGTCGATGTGCGCTGCGAAATCCGTCAGTTCGACGCCACGATTCTCTCCTGTGTGGGAAGATCCTTCCACGGTACAGAAGGGGATGATTCTGATTCTTATGTCTATTTCAACAGGATTATTGACGGGATCAGTCCCGACTATAAGCATAAGATCAGAAAATATATGAAGTATTATGAGAGCAATTATCTGCTGACCAGGACCTCCTACGGCTTTGCCGCGGATCTGGAGGCCGGCGGAATGGAAAAGATTTATGATCTGGACGGGTGGGAGATCTGGTACGCCCCGAAGATTAAAAATACAAAGCATGCCGATGATTTTAAGTGAGACATGCGATAGGAGGAAGACAAAATGTATTCAGATACAGCTGAAAAGCTGAAGAAGCTCACCGCTTACGAGATTCTCTCTGCGGAAGAGCTCGGAGATATTCACGCAGACGGTATTCTGCTGCGTCACAGAAAAAGCGGAGCGGTGATCTGCCTGCTTTCCTGTGACGATGACAACAAGGTATTCGACATCACATTCCGTACACCGCCTGCCGATTCAACCGGTGTGGCTCATATTATCGAGCATACGGTTCTCTGCGGATCCGAGAAGTTTCCGCTGAAGGATCCGTTCGTCGAGCTTGTGAAGGGCTCTCTGAATACCTTCCTCAATGCGATCACCTATCCGGACAAGACAACCTATCCGGTAGCAAGTACGAATGACGCAGATTTCCGCAACCTGATGCATATTTATCTGGATGCGGTATTCCGCCCGAACATTTACCATGAGAAAAACATCTTCCGTCAGGAAGGCTGGCACTACGAGCTGGAGGATACAGAGAAGCCGCTCACAGTCAACGGCGTTGTCTACAATGAGATGAAGGGTGCCTTCTCATCGGCAGATTCGGTGCTCAGCCGAGAGACGATGAATGCACTTTTCCCGGATACGGCTTACGGCGTGGAGTCCGGCGGCGATCCGGATGTGATTCCGGAGCTGACCTATGAGCAGTATCTGGATTTCCACAGAAGATATCATCACCCGTCCAACAGCTGGATCTATCTCTACGGCGACATGGATATGGTGGAGACACTGCAGTTTATCGATGAGGAATATCTCTCCGGTTATGAGTTGCAGCCGATCGATTCCATGCCGGCTTATCAGAAGCCGTTCGAGGCACCGCAGACGGTTCGCAGAACCTTCCCGGTGACAGATGAGGAGGCGGAAGATACAAAGGGTCACCTTTCCTTAAGCTTCCTGACAGGTGATGCCTTCAGTCTGAAGGAAAGCATTGCCTTTGAGGTGCTGGATTACGCTCTGTTCTCCATGCCGGGTGCCCCTGTCCGTCAGGCTCTGCTGGATGCGGGAATCGGATCGGATGTCTACGGAGAATTCATGGACGGCATTCTGCAGAACTACTTCTCCGTTGTTGCCAAGGATGCACCGGAGAGCGATGCGGAGCGCTTCTGCGAGATTATCCGCACAAAGCTGCAGGAGCAGGTGGAGCAGGGAATTGACCGGAAGTCCCTGATTGCGGGACTGAATTCCTTTGAGTTCCAGTATCGCGAGGCGGATTTCGGCAGTTATCCCAAGGGCCTGATGTACGGCTTAAGTATTCTGGACACCTGGCTTTATGACAAGAACAGACCGTTCGATACTCTGAAGAGACTTTCTCTTTATGAGGAGCTGAGAAATGCAGCTGACAGCGGTTACTTCGAGGAACTGGTTCGCACCAGACTGCTGGAGAACCCGCACAGTGCGATGGTTGTCCTGGTTCCGGAGACAGGTCTTCTTGAGAAGAAGGAGAAGGAGCTTGCCGATAAGCTTGCAGCTTACAAGGCGTCCCTTTCCAAAGAGGAGCTGGAGCAGATTGCAGCCGAGACTGTCAGCCTGCGCGAGTGGCAGGATGAAGAGGAGAGCGAGGAGGCAATTGCCACCATCCCGCTTCTCTCCAGAAGTGACCTCAGAAGAGAAATTACGCATTTTTCAAATATAGAAGAAAAGGTGGAGCTGCCGGACGGCCGCGGTGAAGTACCGGTTGTATTCCATGACGCACAGACCAACGGCATCCTCTATCAGGAACTGCTGTTTGATCTTGGTCATGTTGCGGAAGAGGATCTTCCTTATCTCGGAGTTCTGAAGACGATGCTGATGAACCTGGATACAGAGCAGCACAGCTATCTGGATCTGAACAATGAAATCAATGCAGAGACCGGCGGCATCGGTACCTACTTCAATATTACGGAGCACGAGAAGGATCAGGATTATGATCTTTATTTCGCAGTTCGCGGAAAAGCTCTTTATGCTAAGGCTCCGCGCATGTTTGAACTGATGAAGGAAGTGATCTGCAGCACAAAATTCGATGATGAGAAAAAGCTGCGCGAGGTGATTGCACAGACAAGAAGCCAGCAGCAGATGTCTCTGATGCAGTCCGGCAATACCTATGCCGCCATGCGTGCATCGGCCTATACTTCCGGTGCTGCAGCAGCCCGTGACCGGATCAGCGGTATCGCCTTCTATCGTTTCCTGAAAGATCTGGAGGATCACTTTGAGGAGCGTGCCGCACAGCTTTCCGAAAAGCTGGCCGGACTTGCAAAATCCATCTTCGCCGGTGACGCACTTCTTGTCAGCTGCACGGCAGAAGAGGAAGGAAGAGCACTGCTTCGCGAGAAGCTTGCACTTTGTGTTCCGGAAGAAAAAGCAGGAAAAAGAGAACGCGCAGAGGTGAAGCCGTACGGTGTTCTCAACGAAGGCTTCCGCACAGCAGGTCAGGTTCAGTTTGTCGCTGCCTGCGGAAACTACCGGAAGGCAGGCATCCCGTTCAACGGAGCCATGCACATTGTGCGCCAGATGCTGAGCTACGAATATCTGTGGCAGAATGTCCGCGTACAGGGCGGCGCATACGGCTGCGGAGGATATTTCCAGAAAAACGGTTATGCGGTCTTCAGTTCCTATCGCGATCCGCATCTGAAGAGAACCTATGACATCTATAAGAAGGTTCCCGAATATCTGGCTTCTTTCCAGGCAGATGAGCGGACAATGACAAAGTTTATCATCGGCACCATGAGCGGTGTTGACCAGCCGATGTCCCCGTCCACCTTCGGAGCTGCCTCCATGCGGGTCTATCTGAACGGTGTGACCGAGGAAGAGCGTCAGAAATCCAGAAATCAGCTGCTGGATGCAACGACAGAGGATATCCGTGCTCTGGCACAGGCAGCGCAGGCGGCTCTTGATGACTGCTCGATCTGTGTCATCGGCGGCGAAACAGCGATTGAGAAGGATAAAGAGCTCTTCGGCAGAATTGAAAACCTCCTGTGAAAAAGGCGGAAGCAATACAGGTAAGTGAAGGACTGTGAACAGCAGTCTGCAGCAGGCTATAAGGAGATTTTATATGGGCGAATTAAAATGCGGCTATGCTGCTATCATCGGCAGACCGAACGTAGGAAAGTCCACACTGATGAACCATCTGATCGGACAGAAGATCGCGATTACCTCCGGTCGTCCGCAGACCACCCGCAACAGAATCCAGACTGTCCTGACAGAGGACAGGGGACAGATCGTCTTTGTCGATACACCGGGCATTATGAGAAAATCTCACAACAAGCTCGGCGACTATATGACAGATGTCTCACTCGGCACACTGGCAGATTCGGATGTCATCCTCTGGCTGGTGGAACCGTCTTCCTACATCGGTGAGGGAGACCGTGAGATTGCCGCAAAGCTGGCACAGGTGAAGACACCGGTGCTGCTGGTCATCAACAAGGTCGATACAGTGAAAAAGGAGCAGATTCTCGCCATTATCGAGAGCTGGCAGAAGCTGCATCCCTTTGCGGAGATTATTCCGGTTTCCGGACTGAAGGAGACCAATCTGGAGGATCTGATCGATACCGTCTTCCGCTATCTGCCGGAAGGCCCCTTCCTCTTTGATGAGGAGACACTGACCGATCAGCCGATGCGCCAGATTGCCTCTGAAATTGTCCGCGAAAAGGCACTTCTGTGTCTGAAAGAGGAGATCCCGCACGGCATTGCCGTCACGATTGAGCGGTACCGCGAGCACGAGGACGGGCTGACAGAGATCGAAGCGTCCATTATCTGCGAGCGCGACAGCCACAAGGGCATCATCATCGGGAAGGGCGGTTCGATGCTGAAGAGAATCGGAACGCTGGCCAGACGTGAGATCGAGGATCTGACAGAGGGCAGAGTTTACCTGCGCCTTTTTGTAAAAGTGCGCAAGGACTGGCGCGATAACGAACTGATGCTGAAGAATTATGGATATACGAAGAAACCGTAATGAGAGAAGCGATTGAGCTGAGCGGCGTCGTGCTGCAGGCACAGCCGGTCGGAGAATATGACAGAAGACTGGTAATTCTAACCCGGGAGAGGGGAAAGATTACTGTATTCGCGCACGGCGCGAGACGGCCGAAAAGTACGCTGATCTCCGCCACTGCGCCTTTTGTATTCGCCGTTTTTACAATGTATGAGGGACGGGACGCCTATACACTGGTCTCCGCGGATGTGAAGGAATATTTCACGGGCCTTTCGGGGAAAATGCCGGGTGTCCTCTATGGCTTCTACTTTCTGGAGCTTGCTTCGTACTATACGAGAGAAGGACTGGAGGCCGGCGGAATTGTCAATCTGCTGTATGTGACCTGTCTGGCACTTCTTCGCGAGCAGATGCCGATTCCGATGATCCGTGCCGTCTGCGAGCTGCGGATGCTGGCGGAAAACGGCGAGTATGCGCTGCCGGAGCCGGACTGCGGTCTGGATACGGGAGTGCTTGCTGCGATGTATCATGTCTGCCGGACACCTGTCAGCAGACTGTTTGCATTTGCCCTGGAAGAGGAAAAACAAAATGCTTTTATCAGGGAAGTGACGCGCGAGATGAAAAGAGCGGTAGACAAAAATTTCAAAAGTCTTGCCGTGATTGATGAAATGTATTAGTATGACACAGAGGTTTCGGATTTTTGTGACCTGCAAACATGATTGCATATTACAAAAAAATCGAGGCAGGAAGAGCATCAATTCGATTGAATTTGAGAGAAATCAGGAGAGCGATTATGGAAAAGACGATGGAGAAAATCGTTGCACTGTCTAAGTCAAGAGGCTTTATCTATCCGGGTTCCGAGATCTACGGCGGTCTCGCCAACACATGGGATTACGGCCCGCTCGGCGTAGAGCTGAAGAACAACGTTAAGAAAGCATGGTGGCAGAAGTTCGTTCAGGAAAGCCCGTACAATGTCGGACTTGACTGCGCAATCCTGATGAACCCGCAGACATGGGTTGCATCCGGTCACCTTGGAAGCTTTTCCGATCCGCTGATGGACTGCAAGGAGTGCCACGAGAGATTCCGCGCAGATAAGATCATCGAGGACTATGCAAAGGAAAACGGCATCACACTTGATTCTTCCGTTGACGGCTGGTCCAATGAGCAGATGGAGCAGTTCGTTGAAGAGCACAAGATTCCGTGCCCGTCCTGCGGTGAGCACAACTTCACATCCATCCGCCAGTTCAACCTGATGTTCAAGACCTTCCAGGGTGTTACAGAAGATGCAAAGAACACAGTTTACCTGCGTCCGGAAACAGCACAGGGTATCTTTGTCAACTTCAAGAACGTTCAGAGAACATCCAGAAAGAAGGTTCCGTTCGGTATCGGCCAGATCGGTAAGTCCTTCAGAAACGAAATCACACCGGGCAACTTTACTTTCCGTACCCGTGAGTTCGAGCAGATGGAGCTTGAGTTCTTCTGCAGACCGAACACAGACCTTGAGTGGTTCGCTTACTGGAAGGATTTCATGAAGAAGTGGCTGCTGAGCCTCAACCTGAAGGAAGAGGAGCTTCGCTTCCGCGATCACGATAAGGAAGAGCTGTCCTTCTACAGCAAGGCTACAACAGACGTGGAATTCTTATTCCCGTTCGGCTGGGGCGAGCTGTGGGGCATCGCTGACAGAACAGATTATGACCTTGGCCGTCATCAGGATGTTTCCGGCCAGGATATGACCTACTTCGATGATGAGATCAACGAGAAGTATGTTCCGTATGTCATCGAGCCGTCACTGGGTGCTGACCGTATGGTTCTTGCATTCCTTTGCAGCGCATATGACGAAGAAGTTCTGGATGCTGAGAAGAACGATGTACGTACAGTCATGCACTTCCATCCGGCACTTGCTCCGGTTAAGATTGCTGTTCTTCCGCTGTCCAAGAAGCTTGCCGAGCCGGCTCAGAAGATCTACGCAGAGCTTGCAAAGGACTGGAATGTTGATTACGACGACCGCGGCGCAATCGGCAAGAGATACAGAAGAGAAGACGAAATCGGTACTCCGTACTGCATCACCTACGACTTCGATTCCGAAGAGGATCAGGCTGTTACAGTACGTGACCGCGACACAATGGAGCAGGTCAGAATTCCGATCGCAGAGCTTCGTGATTACTTCAGAGATAAGTTCACATTCTGAATCTGAATATGAGATGAATACAAAAGGCTGCCGCTTTCATAAGCGGCGGCCTTTTTCGTTTTAAAGCCCCCGAAACTATGATAGAATACATGTATTCAGAAAAATGCAGCCGGCTGTATAAAACAGTCTGCAGCATTTGAAGAAAAGACTTACAGTTTTTCGCTTTCTTTACCGGGGAGACCGGAGGAAAGGAGACGAATGGCAAAAAAATACAATTGTAAAACCTGCGGTGCGGAGCTGTTCTTTGACCCGAAGAGCGGAAAGCTGCACTGCGAGTACTGCGGATCCGATTTTGAACCTTCCGAATACGACATGACGGAAGAAGAGGAGACAAAGGAGGACGCGCAGATTCCGCAGGAAGGCATGGATGCTGCTGCGGAGGAGGGGGCAGAGGCGACAGATGATTCTGTTTCCACAGAAGATCTGGTTGTCTACAAATGCCCGCACTGCGGAGCGGAGATGATTACTTCGCAGAAGACGGTTGCGACGACCTGTGTGTACTGCAACCGTGCGGTGACGCTGACAGGCAATGTCCGCGGCGAGTTCCGTCCGCAATATATCCTGCCGTTTGAGAAGGAACGAAGTGAGGTCGAAGCGGCTTACCGCAAGCTCTGCAAGGGTTCTTTCCTGACGCCGAGAACATTTCTCGCAGATTCGCAGATTCAGAAGATCAAGGGAATGTATGTCCCGTACTGGCTGTATACCTTCGACGGTGTGGCGAATGTCACGGTGCGCGGATCGCGTGTACATACCTTTCGCCGCGGTGATACCGAGATCACGGAAACATCACACTATCTGGCAGTTGAAGAGGGACAGGGAAGGTTCTTCCGCATCCCGGCAGACGGCATGAAAGAGATGGATAACCTGATGATGGATTCCATCGAACCCTTCCACTTTAATAAGCTGGTGCCTTTTAATCCGGCGTATCTCTCCGGTTTTTATGCGCAGCAGTGGGATGAAAATGCAGCTGTCAACGAGCCGCGTGCCAAGACCAGAGCAAAAAATGCACTCTCGACTGAGGTGATGAATCATATCGAGGGCTTTACGACATCAGTCACGGAGAATGAGAATTACAGCTGGTCGGACCAGAAGGTAGAACAGGTCATGCTTCCCGTCTGGATGATGTATACCGAGTACAAAGGAGAGAACTATGTCTTCGGTATGAACGGGCAGACAGGAAAGATGATGGGTGCCATCCCGACGGATACGACCCGTCTGCTTGAGATAGGCGGAGCTGTCTTTATCATCGTCCAGATCATCTTCCTGATTATCCGGATACTGGGGGTGATGTGATGAGAAAAAACGTGAGAGCTGCGGCAGCATTATTGTGTGCCTTTCTCTGTGCGGTTCTTCTGACGGGTGCATTTCCTGTATTCGCTGAGGAAGCGGTGCTGGGATACGGGGAGAACACACAGGATTCTGATTACGCGTACAGAGAGAACAACAACGGAGACAACATCTATGTGACAAACAACGGCACAGTCATCACCATGCCGCTGATCACAGACAAAACAAAACGGATCTTTGATTATGCAGAGCTTTTCTCTGATCAGCAGGAAGAGGAACTTCTGAAATCCATTGAAAAGATCCAGGATCGCCTGAAGGGGGATGTTGTCATTCTGACAACTAATGATATCCCGGAGGATAACTATTACGGGTCAGTGACGTCCAGAAAGTACTGCGAGCAGTTTTACCTGGATAACGGTTTTGCAAAAGACGGTTTTATCTACCTGATTGACCTGAACAACCGCATCCTCTGGACGGCCGGAACGGGCGAATTTGCTGCGGAAAAATATAATTCGCTGGAAGACAAAATCTATAATGCGGCCCTCTCAGAGGCGAAGAACGGCAAATACTACGGAACAGCGGTTGTCTGTCTGGATTATCTGGACCGGATACACAATATTCCGAGGGCGGCCGTGCCGAACGGCATATCTCTGATTGTGAGCGGTTTTGCAGCTCTGCTCAGCATCATTATCTTTGCAGCAAAACATCATCGGACGCAGCCGTCAGTGGCCAATACGCCGATGGTGAAGGCGAATGACTACAAGACACTGAACCATGACTGCAGATTCCTCGGAAAGACGGTCACGAAGAGACATATTCCGAAGAATACAGGCGGAGGCGGCGGCAGCATCGGCGGAGGAACGAGCAGCGGCGGTTTCTCGTCCGGCGGCAGCAGCTTCAGCGGAGGCGGCGGTCACTTCTGATTCCGGGAGTAGCAGTTTTGCAGAAGCATCTTAAGTAAAAACCGGCAGTCCGGTCAGGCGGAAGCTGTTCAGAGCATGAACGGCAGTCCTGTCAGCAGCATTTTAAAAACGTATCATAAGGCGTGCCGGAACTGTCCGGTACCTGCAATATATGAAAAAAGGAGAACAGTATGGGATTAATTAAGCTTGCAGCCGAAACACTCGGAGCACTTGGAAATGCAGTGAATACAACCGGCGAGAGCCTGTGGGTCGATTATTTTGAAAGCGGAGATATGTCTGGCGGCGTGATCATGAAGCGCGGAACAAAGATCGGCAGCAAGGGCTCTATGAACAAGGGCGGTGATCAGAACATCATCTCTTCCGGTTCCGGCATCGATGTACAGGAAAACCAGTGCATGATCCTTGTTGAGAACGGCAGAATCGTTGACTTCTGCGCAGAGCCGGGCAGATACCAGTTCGATGCTTCCACAGCACCGTCTCTGATGTCAGGCAATAACAGCGGTCTGAAGGCAATCCTTTCTTCTGTAGGCAATCAGTTCCTTGCAGGCGGTTCCAGAACCAATACACAGCGCGTGTACTATATTAACCTCGGCGAAATCCAGGGCTTCAAGTGGGGATCCGGAAATATTGTCTTCGATCACTGGGAATCTGACATTCAGACAGGACAGCCGGTATGGCACATTGCCACCACTCTGATGGGCAACGGTGTGTATTCTATTCACGTTACGGATCCGGCAAAATTCTTCCAGGTCATCGGTTCACAGAAGACAGGCGGCGACAACGGCGGTCTTGTGACAAAGACTGACATTGAAGCGCAGATCAAGACCGAGGCAATTGCCGCAATCCGTCAGGCGGTCGGCCAGCTCGCAAAGCTGCGCATTCCGTATACGGACATCGCTTCCAATGAGGCTCAGCTGACAGAAGAGGTCAATGAGATTCTTTCCAGATCCTGGGGCGAGGCAAGAGGTATTGCCATCTTCAAGATCGCCATCGGCATGATGGATGCGGATGAGAATTCCAAGGCAAAGATTGAGAAGTATCAGGAGACCAGAGGCTATACAGATCCGTCTATGCTCGGCGCTTACATGGGAATGGGCCAGACACAGGCTATGCAGGCTGCAGGCGCAAACCCGAACGGCGCAATGGCAGGCTTTGCCGGCATCAATATGATGGGCGGCGTGGCAGGCGGTGCCAATATCTCCAACCTGATGCAGCAGGGACAGGCAGCACAGCAGCAGCCGGTTCAGCAGGCTCCGCAGGGAGATTCCTGGACATGCCCGTCCTGCGGTACAGCCAATGCCGGAAAGTTCTGCATGAACTGCGGAACAAAGCGTCCGGAGCAGACGGCAGCGGCATTCTGCCCGAACTGCGGACAGCCGATCGACCGTGCTGCAGCACCGAAATTCTGCCCGAACTGCGGACAGAAGCTCGGATGAGGAAAAAATAAACAATAAAGATGCTGAATTTTCGGTGCTTTCGCACCCGAAATTCAATAACATTTCTTTACATCACAACATTTTTCATGTAAAATAAGCAGTCGGAGGCTTCTTTTGAGGTCTCCGATTGTGAAATTTTAAGGATCCGACTAAAGGAGGAATCACCAAAATGCGTTACACAGAAAAAAGAAACGTAATTGTCGGCCAGTCCGGCGGCCCGACAGCAGCAATCAACTCATCACTTGCTGGTGTTTACAGAACCGCAAAGGACCGTGGATATAAGAAAGTTTACGGTATGCTTCACGGCGTACAGGGACTGATTGAGGGAAGATATGTAGACCTCAGCGAGCACATCACCAACGGTCTTGATTCCGAGCTGCTTAAGAGAACACCAGCCTCCTATCTCGGCTCCTGCCGCTATAAGCTTCCGGAAATTCATGAGAATCAGGCTCTGTATGAGCAGATCTTTACAATCCTGAAGGATCTTGAGATCGACTGCTTCATCTACATCGGCGGCAATGATTCCATGGATACAATCAAGAAGCTGTCTGATTATGCTATTATCACAGGTTCACCGATCCGCTTTGTCGGCTGCCCGAAGACCATCGACAACGATCTGGCTCTGACAGACCACACACCGGGCTACGGCTCTGCAGCAAAGTACATCGGTACATCTGTTAAGGAAATCATCCGTGACGGATGGTCAATGCGCAACTCCAAGGGTCAGGTTATCATCATTGAGATCATGGGCAGAAATGCAGGCTGGCTGACAGGTGCTGCTGCTCTTTCCAAGGGTGAGGACTGCGACGGCCCGGATGCAATCTACATGCCGGAGCTTGATTTCGACGTAGATGCATTTGTTGAGAAGTGCAAGAATCTTCTGCAGGTTAAGAATTCTGTTGTTGTCTGCGTTTCCGAAGGTATCCACACAGCTGACGGCAAGTACGTCATGGAACTGCAGGATGCTACAGACTTCACAGATGCATTCGGCCACAAGCAGCTGACAGGTACAGCACGTGTCCTCTGCGATATCGTTTCCAGAGAGATCGGCTGCAAGACAAGAGCAATCGAACTTTCCACACTGCAGAGAGCTGCAAGCCATTGCGCTTCCCGTGTCGACATCCTCGAGGCTTACGAGGTCGGCGGTGCTGCTATGAAGGCGGCTGACGAGGGCGACAGCGGAAAGATGGTAACAATCACAAGACTTTCCGATGATCCGTATCAGGCAGGAACAGAGGTCAAGGATGTTCATAAGATTGCGAACGATGAGCGCCTTGTTCCGAGAGAATGGGTTAACGAAGAAGGTACTTATGTAACAGATGAATTCATCACTTACGTAAGACCGCTGATTCAGGGCGACGTTGCTCCGATCATGGTTGACGGTATTCCGAGACACCTTTACAAGCCGGGTTATCAGGACCTTCTGTAAAGAGTTTTCCGGCAGCCGGAACTTTATGGTTATTTTGTATGAGAAAACGCACGAATTCCTCAGAATTCGTGCGTTTCTTCTTATTGAACGAAAGATAATAACTTGCTAAAATAGAAATAGCTGTGAGGGTATTCAGAAGAAACACTGAATATCATGAATTTTATACGAAACAGCTCTTTTGTAGTACCAGGCAGGCCGGACGGGGTGAGATCGGTTTCCCGGCTGCTTCCAGACGAAACAGGACTAACGTAGCGTACTCCATAAATGAACCGGGCGCGGATATGTATGTGTATAACTACAGGAGGAAAAAGATTCATGGCAAAATGGGTATATACCTTCAAAGAAGGTAACATGACCATGCGCAACCTGCTTGGTGGTAAAGGCGCAAACCTTGCCGAGATGACTGAGATCGGTCTTCCGGTTCCGCAGGGATTCACCATCACAACAGAGGCTTGTACTCAGTACTATGAGGACGGCCGCAAGATCAATGACGAGATTATGGCTCAGGCTATGGAAGGCGTAGCCTGGATGGAGAAAGAGAACGGCAAGAAGTTCGGCGATCTGAAGAATCCGCTGCTCGTTTCCGTTCGTTCCGGTGCAAGAGCATCCATGCCGGGTATGATGGACACAATCCTGAACCTTGGTCTGAATGACGAAGTTGTTGCTGCTATGATCGCAGGCAACCCGGATCCGAAGTTTGAGCGTTTCGTATATGACTCTTACAGACGTTTCATCCAGATGTTCTCTGACGTCGTTATGGAAGTTGGTAAGAAGTATTTCGAGCAGCTCATCGACAAGATGAAGGCTGACCGCGGCGTTGAGTTCGACGTAGATCTGACAGCTGCAGATCTGAAGGAACTCGCTGAGCAGTTCAAGGCTGAGTACAAGAACCAGCTCGGACAGGACTTCCCGTCTGATCCGGTTGAGCAGCTGAAGCTTGCTATCGAGGCTGTATTCCGTTCATGGGACAACCCGCGTGCAAACGTTTATCGCCGTGACAACGATATCCCGTATTCCTGGGGAACCGCTGTTAACGTTATGCCGATGGTATTCGGTAACCTGAATGACGAGTCCGGTACAGGTGTTGCCTTCACTCGTGACCCGGCAACAGGTGAGAAGAAGCTCATGGGTGAGTTCCTGATCAATGCACAGGGTGAGGACGTCGTTGCAGGCGTTCGTACACCGATGCCGATCGCTCAGATGGAGAAGGAGTTCCCGGATGCATACGCTGAGTTCATCAAGGTATGCGAGACTCTGGAGAACCACTATCATGATATGCAGGATATGGAGTTCACAGTAGAGAACAAGAAGCTCTACATGCTCCAGTGCCGTAACGGCAAGAGAACAGCTCCGGCTGCTCTGAAGATTGCCTGCGACCTCGTAGATGAGGGACACAAGACTGAGGAAGAAGCTGTCCTCATGATCGATCCGCGTAACCTTGATACACTGCTTCATCCGCAGTTCGATGCAGCTGCTCTGAAGGCAGCTACACCGCTCGGCAAGGGCCTTGGTGCTTCTCCGGGTGCTGCTTGCGGTAAGGTTGTATTCACAGCTGATGACGCTGAAGCATGGGCTGCAAGAGGCGAGAAGGTCGTCCTTGTACGTCTGGAGACATCTCCGGAAGATATCACAGGTATGAAGGCTGCTCAGGGTATCCTGACAGTTCGCGGTGGTATGACATCTCATGCAGCTGTCGTTGCCCGTGGTATGGGTACCTGCTGCGTATCCGGATGCGGCGACATCGCTATGGACGAGGAGAACAAGAAGTTCACACTCGGCGGCGTAGAGTTCGTTGAAGGATCTGAGATCTCTATCGACGGAACAACCGGCAACATCTATGCTGGTCTGATCCCGACAGTTGATGCTACAATCGCTGGTGAGTTCGGCCGTGTTATGGGCTGGGCTGACAAGTACAGAACACTGAAGGTTCGTACAAACGCTGATACTCCGGCTGACGCTAAGAAGGCTCGTGAGCTTGGCGCTGAGGGTATCGGTCTCTGCCGTACAGAGCATATGTTCTTCGATCCGGAAAGAATCGCTGCTTTCCGTGAGATGATCTGCTCCGATACTGTAGAGGAGAGAGAAGCTGCTCTTGAGAAGATCCTTCCGTATCAGCAGAACGACTTCAAGGCTCTCTATGAGGCACTTGAGGGCAACCCGGTTACCATCCGTTTCCTGGATCCGCCGCTTCATGAGTTCGTTCCGACTGAGGAAGAGGACATCAAGAAGCTTGCTGATGCTCAGGGCAAGTCTGTTGAAGAGATCAAGACAATCATTCAGGGTCTCCACGAGTTCAACCCGATGATGGGCCACAGAGGACTTCGTCTTGCTGTTACCTATCCGGAAATCGCAAAGATGCAGACAAAGGCTGTTATCCGTGCGGCTATCGAGGTACAGAAGGCTCATACAGACTGGACAGTTAAGCCGGAAATCATGATCCCGCTTTCTTCTGACTCCAAGGAGCTGAAGTATGTTAAGGACATCGTTGTTGCTACAGCAGATGCTGAAATCGCAGCAGCAGGTGTTGAGCTTGCATACCAGGTAGGAACCATGGTTGAGATCCCGAGAGCTTGCCTTACAGCTGATAAGATCGCTGAGCAGGCAGACTTCTTCTGCTTCGGTACAAACGATCTGACACAGATGACATTCGGCTTCTCCCGCGATGATGCAGGTAAGTTCCTGGATGCATACTACAACAAGAAGATCTTCGAGAACGATCCGTTCGCTAAGCTGGATCAGGATGGCGTAGGCAAGCTGATGGAAATGGCTATCAAGCTTGGCAAGCCGGTTAACCCGAACCTTCATGTTGGTATCTGCGGCGAGCACGGCGGTGATCCGTCTTCCGTAGAGTTCTGCCACAAGATCGGTCTGGATTATGTATCCTGCTCACCGTTCCGTGTTCCGATTGCACGTCTTGCAGCAGCACAGGCAGCAATCAACAATAAGTAATTTTTGCTTTATCTGATTTATCAGGCGTGCCGTTTGAAAAAACGGCACGCCTTTTTTTGCGCCTTCCGGCGCACGTTTCTAACGGGAAATACATGTGGATTCCTGAGGCAGTACTGTTTCACAAATTCTTCACTTGACTCATGTACGGTTGCGTACTAATATGCGTGGAAAAGAATTCTGCTATGACAGCACAGGCAGCAGAGAACTGCAATGCAGGCTGTCAGTGCGTAAAGCAGATAGAGTGAGAGGTGTTTATGGAGGTTTTATCTGTATCCGAATATCTGTGGCTGTTCCTGCTTTATTCCTTCGCAGGCTGGGTGCTGGAGACTGCCGCAGCTGTAATCATACAGAAGAGACTGGTAAACCGAGGTCTTATTAACGGGCCTTTCTGTATCATTTACGGTTTCACTGCTGTTATGCTGACGATTGTTCTGCAGGACATGGACGGACCGGCGCTGATTTTGTTCTCCGGAATCTATGCTACGGGTGTCGAGTGGATCAGCGGTCATCTGATCGAATTGATCTGGAAAGAACGCTGGTGGAATTACAGCGGCCTGAAATGGAATATCGGCGGCTATGTCTGTCTTCCAATGTCAGTTTTGTGGGGAGTGCTTGGATTTCTGACGGTTCGCTTTATTAATCCTTTTTTGCTGACTGTATATGCGGATATTCCGGAGATGGTGATGAAGATCGCCATTCTGGGAGTGATGATCTGTCTGCTGATTGATGTGCTTGCCGATCTGATTCTTCTTACTGCCAGAAACAGCAGAATGCATCTTACAGGATGGGTGAGTGCAAAACATACATTTTCAAAAATCAGCTTACAGCTAGGCAGAGGAATCACACATTTCGTAGAGGAAAGAATCCGGAAAGCATATCCGAATGCAAGCAGGGTAGAAAATAAAAAAATAAAGTCGGATATATTTGCAGAAGGAATCTGTTTTGAAAAACTGGTCTTTCTGTTTGTGATAGGCGCCTTCCTCGGAGATGTGACAGAGACGATTTTTATGAAGCTGACGACCGGAACGTGGATGAGCAGAAGCAGTGTCATCTGGGGTCAATTCAGTATCGTGTGGGGACTCGGAATCGTTCTGCTGACAGCACTTCTGCATAAATACAAAGACAGTCAGGATCGCTACCTGTTTTACATGGGAACATTTGCCGGTGCAGCGTTTGAATATCTGTGCAGTGTATTTACGGAACTTGTATTCGGAAAAGTATTCTGGAATTACAGTCATATTCCGTTTAATCTGGCCGGAAGAGTCAATCTTCTGTTTTCATTTTTCTGGGGAATTGCGGCAGTTGTGTGGTTCAAGCTGCTGTTTCCGCGGCTCTCTGCATGGATTGAAAAGATTCCATTGCAGGCTGGAAAGGCTGCAACTCTGATACTGCTTGTTTTTATGATTGCAAATGCAGCCGCCTCCTCTATCGCACTGGAGAGATATCAGAATCGTGCGGATGGAAAGGAAGCGCAGAACGTAATTGAGACGTGGATGGATGAACACTATGATGATGCAAGAATGAAGGCAATCTATCCGAAAGCTGTTCAGGTGCAGAAGAAAGCATAAGGAGCGAAAAGATATGGGTGAGACAGGCAGAATTGTTATTATAGAAGATGATGCAGATATCAGAGAAGGCATCCGTCTGCTGCTGGAGGGCGAAGGTTGTATTGTGACAGAGGCGGGGGACGGAGAAACGGGAATCACGCTGGTTGATGAGAAAACAGACCTTGTTATTCTTGATGTGATGCTTCCCGGAATATCCGGATTGAAAACCTGTGAAGAAATTCGAAAGAAATCGGTGGTGCCTGTACTGTTTCTGACCGCAAAAGCCCGGGAATCTGATAAGCTGATCGGCTTGATGAGCGGAGGCGATGATTATCTCGGAAAGCCATTTTCCTATGCAGAATTAATGGGCCGTGTAAAGGCTCTGATTCGCAGATATCAGATCTACAAGGGCAAAGAAAGTATCGAAGAGGAGAAGAGTCATTATCTGGCACGGGGCGGGATCAGGATTAATACGGATTTCAATGAGGTATTCGTACATAATCGGGAAGTGGAATTGTCTAATCTCGAATACAGAATACTTCTCCTCATGATGCAGTATCCGAGAAAGATTTTTTCCGCGCAGAACCTCTATGAGAGCGTGTGGGAGGAACCTTATTTTTACAGCTGCAACGGAACTGTGATGGTGCACATTCGAAAGCTGAGAGTGAAACTGGAGAAAGATCCGCAGGAGCCGAGGCTTATTACAACCGTATGGGGAAAGGGATATCGTTTTGAAGGAGTGGATCATGAATCATAATCATTCCATCTCGACTGAGTTCCTGAAGCTGCTTGCAGCTGCAGCACTCTGTGCCTGTGTTTTATTCGGAACAGAGCGTGCAGTCAGCGTATATATCGTACAGCATTACTTTGAAAGTGATGCGTATGTAAAGAAGAGAAATGAAAAGCAGATAGAAGAGCTGGTCCGCTATGTTGAGAAAAAGAATGTATCGGTCGGTGAAAAAGAAAAACTCACAAAATGGCTTAAAAATCATCCACTTATCACCATTCAGGTTTTTAAGGACGGAATGCTGCAATATGATTCTGCCTATCCGGATCTTGAGGACACATGGAGTGTGGACCCTGATGACTACTATGGCTGGCAGACGTATTATTCAGTACAGTTTGCTGACGGAAGCGCAGATGTATTTATTTCCGGCTATTACGGATATCGTTTCAGTATGATCTCCATGGTGATCGGAATTCTTCTTTCTGGTCTGCTGTTTCTGGTAATCGTTCTGTTCGGAATCCGGAAAACAATTCGTTACATACTCAGGCTTAGCCGTGAGATTGAAATACTGGAGAGCGGAGATCTTGATTATGAGATTACAGTTTCGGGAAAAAATGAGCTCTCAGAGCTGGCAAAGGGATTGAATTCCATGCGGACTTCGCTGAAGGAGCGAATGGAGAGCGAGAGCAGGGTTACCAGAGAACATGCCAGATTGATTACCGAGATGTCTCATGACCTGCGCACACCGCTGACAGCAGTTCTTGTTTATGTGGAAATTCTGAAAAAACTCGCATACAGGGATGAAAAGCAGTTGCAGCAATATATCGAAAAGATCGAGGCTAAAGGGATTCAGATGAAGCAGAGAACAGATAATCTGTTTGAATATGCTCTCATCGGATCGGAAATGAAAAATGAAGTCGGCAGGGAAACGGTGGGGGATGCATTTTACGAAAGAATATCGGACTTATGCGCTTATCTCAGCGATAAGCAGTTTGATCTGCAGGTGGATCTTGATTCTTCTCTGAACGGACGACTGCTGAATGTAAATACAGAGTACCTGGATCGGATCTTTGACAATATTGTTTCAAATATTGTGAAGTACGGGGACTGTGCAGAACCTGTTCGCGTGAGCAGCACACAGGCAGAGCATAGGATACAGTTTGCGTTTGAAAATCGAATCACTGAAAAAGAGAAGCATGATGACAGCAACTATATCGGGCTGAAGAATATTGAAAATATGATGCGCAGTATGGGAGGAGAAAGCGAAGCGAAAACAGAAGAGGAACGTTTCCGGATCGTTCTGCGATTTCCTGAGGTGAGTTAAGATTTGTTTAGGTTTGATTCAGGAACTGTTAAGCGTGCATTGTTATCATACATCCTATCAAAAGAAACATTACTTTTGAAATCAAAAGAAAAGGATGGAAAACAGTATGTACAGAAAAATAAACGGAAATAGATTCGGGAATATCAAAAAAGAAGGCCTCGTACTCTGTATGGTCGGCATGATGGCAGTTGCTGCTGTGGGATGCGGAAACAATGACAAATCAAAGGACACGGCAGCCAAGACGACTACGACACAGACCCAGCAGACATCGGGAAGCTCAACTGCATCGGGAACGTCAGCTGACGCATCGAAGACTGCGGCTGATACAACAAAGACAGCAGGCAAGACCGTCGGACAGACCGGAACGCTCGGCAGGAAGACAGATACGACGAAGACGGTCGGCAAGGCTGCTGATCAGACCGGCACAGTCAGCAAGAAGACAGATACAACGAAGACGGTCGGCAAGGCTGCTGATCAGACGGGTACAGTCGGCAAGAAGACAGATACTTCGAAGGTGACGGGAAAGACTGCAGATAAAAACAGTGCAGTAAATAAGACAAAGACCGGAACTGAAAAGAAGAACAAGACAGTGACGAAAGAGAAGAAGACTGCAGAACAGAATAACACTGTAAAAAAGGATACAAAAAAGTAAATTGTGATAGTTGAG
>JAUNAG010000036.1:0-5217 GCA_030527685.1 Lachnospiraceae bacterium
AGACCTTCCGGAGCGAGGATGTATGCCTTCTCGCCGTCTTCGTAGCAGATCAGAGCGATGTTAGCTGTACGGTTCGGATCATACTCGATGGTCTTGACTGTAGCAGCCATGCCGTCCTTGCTGTTACGCTTGAAATCGATGATTCTGTACTTTCTTCTGCTTCCGCCGCCACGATGTCTGCAGGTGATCTTACCCTGGTTGTTACGGCCGGAATTCTTCTTCAGTGCTTCCGTGAGAGACTTCTCCGGCTTGGATGCTGTGATTTCAGAGAAATCAGAGCCGGTCATGTTTCTTCTGGAAGGTGTATATGGTCTGTATGTTTTGATACCCATATCAGTTCTCCTTCTATTACGTGTTTATTATCGCGCTGTCATGCGCATATTTCGCAGCAGAATCAAAGACCGCTGTAGATCTCGATATCCTTGCTGTCCTCTGTAAGAGTGACGATTGCCTTCTTTGTCTTAGCTGTCTTGCCGAAGGTCATTCCTCTTCTCTTTGTCTTGCCGTCGAGATTCATTGTGTTGACGTTCTTTACCTTGCGGCCTTCGAACATCTTCTCAACAGCTTCCTTGATCTGTGCCTTGTTGGCATCCGGATGAACCAGGAATGTATATTTCTTCTCAGCCATCTGGTTCATGCTCTTTTCTGTAACGACCGGCTTGAGAATGACGTCGTAATATTTCAGATCTGCCATTATGCAAATACCTCCTCGATCGTCTTAACAGCGTCCTGTGTAAGGACAAGCTTCTCATACTTCAGGATATCATAGAGGTTCATGGAACCAGCCTGGGAAAGGCGGACATTCTGAAGGTTCTTTGTAGAAAGGAATACGTTCTTATCAGCACCTGCAAGAACTACATAAGCCTTCTCTACGTTGAGAGCATTCATGACCTTGACCATGTTCTTTGTCTTGATTTCCGGGAACTCGATCTTGTCAACTACGATCAGGTTGTTCTCCTGAAGCTTTGTTGAAAGAACAGACTTCAGAGCAGCTCTCTTCTCCTTCTTGTTCATCTTGAAGGAATAAGATCTCGGTGTCGGTGCAAATACGACGCCGCCGTGTCTCCACTGCGGAGCTCTGATAGATCCCTGTCTTGCGTGTCCTGTTCCCTTCTGACGCCACGGCTTGATGCCGCCGCCGGAAACTTCTGCACGTGTCTTGGCTTTCTGTGTGCCCTGTCTCTTATTGGCAAGATGAAGCACGACCGCCTGGTGAACCAGATTCTCTTTAATCGGTGCGCTGAAGATCTCATCAGAGAGTTCCATTGTGCCGACGGTCTGGCCATCCATATTATATACAGATACGTTAGCCATCGTTATTCTTCCTCCTTATCACTTGCTTGCTTTAACTGTCTCCTTGATTGTCACAAGGCATTTCTTGGCGCCCGGAACAGCACCCTTGACAAGGAGAAGATTGTTTTCTGCGTCTACGCGAACGATCTCAAGGTTCTGGATCGTGATCTGCTTGCTGCCCATGTGGCCCGGCATGCCCTTGCCCTTATAGACACGGCTCGGATCGGAAGATGTACCGTTGGAACCCTGATGTCTGTGGAACTTGGAACCATGCTTCATCGGTCCTCTGTGCTGGCCAAGACGCTTAATAGCACCCTGATAGCCCTTACCTTTGGAGATTGCTGTCGCATCAACCTTGTCGCCTGCCGCAAAGATGTCAGCCTTGATTTCATCGCCAAGCTTCAGCTCAGCTGCGTTGTCAAGCTTCAGTTCGCGGAGGAAACGCTTTGTTGAAGTGCCGGCCTTCTCGAAAATACCCTTCTGCGGCTTGTTGACAATGTTTTCTCTCTTGTCTTCGAAGCCGACCTGAACAGCTGAATAGCCGTCATTTTCTACCGTCTTGATCTGTGTAACAACACACGGACCAGCCTCAAGAACAGTTACCGGAGTAAGTGTTCCGTCCTCGTTGAAGATCTGAGTCATACCGATCTTCTTTGCGAGAATTGCTTTCTTCATCTTAAGTCCTCCTTACAGCGGATTACACATCTGTTTTCCTTCTATATAAGAAGGTGTCCTGCGCAATCATTCTATTGGGTTTACTTGTTCTTCATTTTGATGTCGATATAGACACCTGCCGGCATTTCCAGATGAGCCAGTGCATCAACTGTCTTCTGGGTCGGTGCAATGATGTCGATCAGTCTCTTGTGAGTTCTCTGCTCGAACTGCTCGCGGCTGTCCTTATACTTGTGAACTGCACGAAGGATAGTAACTACTTCCTTCTTTGTCGGAAGCGGAACCGGTCCGCTTACTGTAGCACCCTGCTTCTTAACCGTCTCGACGATCTTTGCAGCAGAAGCGTCTACCAGAGTGTGATCATACGCTTTAAGTGTGATTCTCATTACCTGACTTGCCATAAAAAAAGTCGCCTCCTTTTCGCACTTTTTAACGAGTACGACAAGCGGTGACTGTACACATCCCCGGGCGTGTCCTCTGATATCGGACAGCGCGGGATACTTCCTTCTGATCTCTTGCAGAAGGATTATCGAGCACAGTGACTTGTCGCCAGTATCTTTACATGACATTCGCTCCACGGAAAACCTGCACCTGTTGCAAAAGCATCTGTTTTCTTCCCTTCGGATTGGGTTAGGATCCTTTGATGAAAGGAAGTATCTGATTCGATACTTTTTATGCAGCAACCTCGCGCTTCATCGCTATCATGTCACAGCAGGAGTTATTATATACGAACCCCCCTGCTTACGCAAGGGGTTTTTAAAACTTTCTTAAATTCTTTATATCCGCTGTTTTTCTTCATCAGAAAGAACAATTTATGCTTTCTTCTTCTGGCTGATGATTGTCTTGATGCTGTCAACTGCAAGTACGAGTGAAAGCACAACAAGGAGTACAGCGATTACAGTACGGATGATGCTCCAGATATCTCCTGCACCGCCTGCTGTCAGTGCATTGACATTCTTAATAATAGTCTGAACAAGAGATGTAACTGTAACAACCATCATGAAGACCATCGGGATATAGAACATACAGTTCTCTTTTCCGACCTTGCCAAGCCAGGTTGCAACAGCAAGAAGGCCGACACCTGCAAGCAGCTGGTTGGAAGCACCGAACAGCGGCCAGATGTTGATGTAACCCGTCATACCGAGGCCGACGCCAAGAACAACTGTAATAACAGTTGCCAGAAGCGGATTGGTCAGAACTTTCTTAACACCGTGAACATCATTGACAGTCTCGCCGTTCTCAAGCCAGAATTCCTGGAATGTGTAACGGGCAAGTCTTGTTGCTGTATCAAGAGATGTCAGGCAGAAGACAGAGATTGCAAGAATCAGAAGGCTCTTCAGAACCGGTTCAGCTGCTGCCATACCCGGAATAGTTGCTACCATTGCTGCAATAGAGCCGGAGAATACCTGCATCGGGTTTGTCACTTCACCTGAAGAGAACTTATCCCAGAAGAAGCCGACAGCGCAGATGGTGCAGATACCGAGTACGCACTCGATCAGCATAGCGCCGTATGCAACCGGAAGAGCGTCCTTCTCGTTATCAAGCTGCTTGGATGTAGTTCCGGAAGATACCAGTGAATGGAAGCCGGAGATAGCGCCGCAGGCAATTGTAACGAACAGTGCCGGGAAGAGATATCCCTGTGTATCGTTATGGAAGCCTGTGAATGCCGGCATTGCTGACATATCCGGATGTGATGCGAAGATACCGATGATCGCAACAAACATCATGAAGTACAGCAGGAAAGAGCTCAGATAGTCTCTCGGCTGAAGCAGAATCCAGACCGGAACGATAGAAGCAATCGTAATATAAGCGCCGATAACAAACATCCATGTCTTGTTGCTGAGATAGATCGGATGGAAGTTCAGACCGATTACAACAACCAGAACAATACCGATGCAGCCTGCAATAGAAGAAACAAGAAGCGGAGCGTTTCTTCTGTATACCATGATGCCGAATACAATTGCCATGATGATGAACAGCAGGGAAATCATAGCTGTAGATGCATTTGTAGCGCTCAGAGCCTTGTCCAGAGCGCCTGTCTCATCATAGGTAGCAGCGAATGTACCTGCAACCATGGAAGAGAATGCAGCGACAACCAGAAGCAGTGTCAGATAGGTAAAGATGCAGAAAAGCTTCTTCATCTTATATCCCATTGTGTCACCGATGATTTCACCGATAGACTGGCCCTTATGGCGGATAGATGCATAAAGTGCACCGAAGTCATGGACACCGCCGAAGAAGATACCGCCGATCAGGATCCAGAGCATAACAGGTACCCATCCGAAGACAGCCGCCTGTACCGGACCTGTGATCGGGCCTGCGCCGGCAATAGATGAGAAATGATGTCCCATCAGAACCGGACTCTTAGCCGGAACGTAGTCCACACCGTCTTCAAACTCGTAAGCCGGTGTTGTTCTTTCAGCATCAATGCCCCACTTCTTTGCAAGCCATCTTCCGTAGAAAAGATAGCCGCAGGCGAGCACGACGATGCCGATTAAAAGAATTACTGCAGCATTCATTGTTTTGTCCCTCCTCATTTTATTGATATAAAACCATCCTGCTGCGTTTCTGCGTTCTTCCATATATTAAGGAAAAACACTCGACGTCTATTACTTCCGGGATTCCCCGGCTGTAACCGTTTTATCCGCTCTTGCGATAAGCTTCTTCAGGTAGGCTGCATTTTCATGCCCTCCGAAATTCGAAGCCACTTCGCCCGCAGAAAGCACTGCCAGAGCCGTCCGGACATCCATCCAGCCGTGGAAGGAAAATGCAAAGCTTTTATGTATCCTGCACTTCCTGAGTGCTTTTACAGCTTCGCGGTCAGCTGTATCCGCTGCCACCATAACAGTGATAGCAGAGCACTTGTGATTTCGGTCCGGATGGATTCTGCTCATTCCGTCCCGCTCTGCGTATTCCAGGAACTTTTCATAGAGCTCTTTCGTCAGATGTTCCGTCTGAAAGATATAGCAGTATTCATGACAGTCCGTCTGCCAGATGACATGCTTCTCTGTCATAATATACTTCGACTCGCTCATATGCAGATCGCAGCGTGCCGCAAGCTCTCCGGGAACAGGTTTTGCCATATCCTCTCCCGTCTCCGAAGCACGGAACACATTGTAGTGTCTGCTGTAGGCCCTGATCAGTCTTTCTGCAAATGCAGCCGCCTGTCCCGCCGCACTTCCTTCATTTATATTGAAAGCCTTTTCCATCTGCCTTCCCCTGAAATCTTCGTCTGTGATACAGTTTTTCTTT
>JAUNAG010000036.1:5227-22549 GCA_030527685.1 Lachnospiraceae bacterium
AGGTTATTTTCTTTTTCTTTTATGTTCTATTTTAGGTAACCATAAAATAATATTGTATTAAAAATGATACGTCAAGAACACAAACAGGCCAATAAAAACCCCGTACAGAAAAGAGTTACCAAAAACTCTTCCCTGTACGGGGTTCATTCTATAACATTCTAACAGAGTACAGCATTTCTTCTGTTGAAAAAATTCATCTCATGTCACTTAAAATGAATTTATTTCAGAAGAGAATCTGTAAAATCAACAATTGTGACACCGGAGTTGTCATCGCGGCTGATTCTCGGAGCATCACCGGACTTCTTCGCATCATTGCTGATTTCATCAAGAGACGGTCTCTTTGTTCTGCGGAATCTGCCGTCGCCGAGTTCTTCATCCGGAACATTGAGCTGCTCTCCGAGATCTGCTCCCGGAAGTGTATCCGCTTCCAGTTCCGGAACCGCATCTGCCGGGTTTCCTTCATCCAGCATGATACCGGCCATGACCTTCTCTACTGCGCTGACGATATCTTCCTGTTCTCCTTCTTCAAATGTTTCCGGCTCTTCTTTTCTTTCAAAGTCGAACACATCTGCTTCAGCTTCTTCGCCGAACAGCTCGCCGGCTTCCGGCTGTGTTTCATCTTCTACGGAAATTTCTGTCGCCTCAGAAACAGCTTCTGCGTTTTCTTCTGCCGGAGCTGCAACGCTCTCCTGTGCTGCTGTTTCTTCGCCAGCTGCTTCTGCAGCAGCCTCTGCCTCAGCCGGTGCTTCTTCTGCCGGAGCAGCTGCCGTCTCCTCCGCAGCCGGTGCTGCAGCTTCTTCGTCTGTGCGGTTTACAGCAGCAATATTATCCTGCATAGCTGCCTTGATTGTATCTGTATCAATACCTGCGCCGTCTTCCGGATCAAGACCGTTTGCAATCAGGTCCTCTTCCTCTTCTTCGGTCTCCTCTTCTTCGTCATCTACCGGCTTCCAGAGCTCGGAGAGAACAAAGAGGATGATCATCAGAACCACAACAAGAGCAATGATGACGATACCTTCCAGGCTGTGCATAGCCATCATGATATAGCCGATGTACGGAATCGTAACAGCTACCTTGGATACTGTATTGCGCAGTGCAATAGTCTCTTCATTGCCTGACGGATTTGCTGTGCTCACTCCGCTGAATGTACCGGACGCAGCATCGCACTTTGTCAGAGTATAAGCATAAGTAGAGGATCCCGTTTCCTTGAGAATCACATCTCCCGCCTTAAGTGTCGTGACATCGACTCCCGTTGAGTAGGCAACAGATCCGAGTGCCAGATTCGTATCCATTGAGGAAGAATCCACAATCGTTGTTGTGACGCCCGCAACAGGCGGAACCAGGATTGCGGCAGCGATCAGGATTGCGGCTGCCAGGAAGACATTGACAATGAATTTCAGGATTTTTGACATGATGTACTCCTTTTTTATGCGTCATATGATGAGGAAGGCGAACTATGCTTTTTGCATCAGACATGCTCCCCCACTTTGTTTCATCATATAATCCTGCTTATTTTATCATCTCTCAGGAAATATGTATATATCAATTTTTACAGCCCCTTTCTGCCCCTGCAGGCGCCTGCGGCAGGTGCACTTGTCACTTTCCTACAAATCCAGTATAATACGGAGAGACTTTACAGATATATTTACCATAACGGCTCTATGCCGCGCTTTACGGAGAGTTTTATGTCCGATGATATCAGAAAAATCGAAGACCTTTCACTGAATGCCTGGCCTTCCTGGCAGATGCAGTTCTACGACGGATGGATTCTCCGCTACTCTGCTTTTTATACGCACCGCACAAACTGTGTGGAACAGCTCGGTTTCTCCTGCATCCCCGTTGAGGAGAAGGTTGCCTGCTGTGAGGAGATCTACCGCCACTGGCAGACTCCCTGCATCTTCAAGATTTCTCCGATCGGCGATCCCTTCGTCGACGGTTATCTGGAAAACCGCGGCTACCATATCGAACATCACACAACTGTCATGACACGCAGTCTGGATGACTTCACGGAGGCTGCCCTGACGGGGCACGCAGATCTCCGGGTTGAGAACCGCGTCTCTGCCGACTGGATCAATACACTGTTTGATCTGAAGCGGGAATCCAGTCCGCTCTTCCGTAAAATTGTGCCGTCCATGTATGCAGCCATTCCAATGGATGAAGTTGCTGTCACCGCTGTTCTTGACGGCAAAAACGTCGGAACAGGACTCGGCATCCTCGATCGTGATACCATCGGTATCTATGCGATCCATGTTGCCGAAGATGCAAGAAGAAAAGGAATTGCTTCTGACATTGTCAGTACGATCCTTGCCGAAGGAAAAAAACGAGGTGCACAGCATGCCTATCTGCAGGTTGTCACCGACAATGCACCTGCAGTTGCCCTTTATCGACGTCTCGGCCTGCGAAGAGATTACTGCTACTGGTTTCGCGTAAAGGAGGTTTAAATGGCTTTTCTGGAGCTGCTGATGCAGATCAGACATCCTGTTCTGGATTATCTGTTTCTGGGCATCAGCAATATCGGCAATCCCGTCATCCTGATCGGTCTGATTGCCTGGGTTTATATCAATGTAGATAAGAATAAGGGATGCGGAATGGCTTTTGCCATGTTCCTGACCGGATGTCTTTCACAGGGAGCCAAGCTGATCTTCCGCATACCGCGTCCATGGATTCTGGAAAGTGACACTTCTGTTTTTGCACCTGTGCCCATGGCTCTCTCAACAGCCACCGGCTATTCCTTCCCCAGTGTGCATATGCAGGCAACCACTGCATTTACCGAAGCTGCTTTCCTGTATACCCGCAAGAAACGTATCCGCTTCTTAAGCGTTGCCTTCCTGCTGCTGCTTGCATTTTCCAGAATGTATCTGGGCGTTCATACACCGACTGATATTCTCGGTGCATTCGCAATGACGGCTTTTTTCACCGCAGTAACAGTCTTCGGCTGGAACAAGGCATATAAGACACACCGCAGCGATGAGGTGTTCGTCTTTATCACCTTCGGTTTTGCAGCTGTTCTGCTGTTTCTCGGCATCTCTCTTGTGCTGAACGGAACTGTCGAATTCGCACTCGCCAAGGACAGCTACAAGATTGCCGGCGCTTCTCTCGGTTATGCAGCCGCCTTTCTTCTGGAACGTTTTTCGGTGCGCTTCAGCACAGAAGGAACGCCGCTTGTTAAATTTGTGCGTTTTCTGATTCTGCTGGCCGGTTTCCTGCTTCTGAACACCGTCACAAAGCCGTTCCTTGATACGACGCCCGCAGGCGTGGTCATCCGCTATATCCTGATTGTATTCTGGATGTTCGGCTTCGGTCCGTGGTGCTGTATGAAAACAGGTCTTCTGAAGAAGGCATCCCGCCTGTAAACAGGCAGCATCAGAAAGCAAAAAGAACGCCTCTCTCATACGAACATAAAAACCAAAAAGAGCTTCGTTCCGATCCCGGAACGAAGCTCTTTTCTTATGCCTATTCAGTTTTTCATTCAGCCTGCATTCTTTGTCAGGTAAGCCTCGATCTGAGCCATTGCCTCGACCTCATCTTCGCCCTGCGCCGTTACAGTTACCTCAGAGCCTGTATCCAGGCCCAGTGTCATCATGCCCATGATGCTCTTGGCATTGACACGTCTGTTCTCAGATTCCACATAAACATCGCTGCGGAACTGGCTTGCCATCTGAACAAGAAGTGCTACCGGTCTTGTCTCCAGACCACTGTCCAGACGAATGGTGATTTCCTTCTTTGTCATAATAACCTTCCTCCTCAAAAACTCATATATCCTTCAGCCGCTGGCGGAGATCTTCCGCAGCAGCGCTGAGTTTTCTCAGCCTGTGATTGACCCCTGATTTACCGATCTTCGGTTCAAGATATTCGCCGAGCTCGGAAAGCGGGGCATCCGGATAAGCAAGTCTTGCTTCCGCCATCTCCCTTAGCTGGGGTGTCAGCGTGCTGAAGCCGCCGTGGTCGCGCAGATAACGGATGTCCTCCATCTGCCGGACCGCAGATACAACGGTTTTATTGAGGTTTGCGGTTTCGCAGTTTACTCTGCGGTTCACGCTCCCCCTCATCTCCTTCATCACGCGGATCGTCTCGATATTCAGAAACGAAACGCTCGCACCCATCGCACCGAGAAGACTGACGATGTGATCGCCTTCCTTCAGATATACGATATAATCCTTCTTTCTTTTCACAATCCTGGGATCCAGATCCATGCTCTCCATCACGGCCTTCAGCAGATCAGCTGCCTCCGGTTCCGGACAGACAAGCTCCAGATGGTAATACTTTTCCGGAGCACTGATCGATCCCGCTGCAAGGAATGCCCCTCTTAAGAATGCCTTTCTGCAGCATTCCATCCGCAGAACAGAAGCATGTCCGACTGTAAGCATCGCCGCTTCCGCCTGTTCGGGGTCCTCCGCCTCCAGAATCCAGGTCGTATGACCTCCGCTCTTAGAGACTTTTCCATGCATAGACAGATTAATATTAAATGCTTTTTTCCATAATGTAAAGAGCTTTCTGGCCACCTCTTCCCGCTCGGAACGGAACACACAGCTGCGGTGTACAATACCGTTCTCATCCGTCTCGTGTTCGGCAAGAAGCAGAGTGAGTGCCTTGATTTCGGCAAGCATGCAATGCCTTGCCTCCGGCATCACCTCAGCCAGTTCTCTTTTCACATCTCCCGAAAAAGACATGTTTTTGTTTCCTCGAATATTTCCGTTTTTAATTGCCGCTGCGCTGATTTCAGAAACCGATCAGACGCACCTCAGGCTCAAGCTCAACACCGAACTGTTTCATCACTACGCCCTGTACGTCGGTGATCAGAGTCATGACATCCTCTGCCGTTGCTCCTCCGCGGTTAATGACAAAGCCGCAGTGCTTCTCCGAAACCTGTGCGCCGCCTACTGTATAGCCGCGAAGACCTGCATCCATGATCAGCTTTCCCGCAAAATATCCTTCCGGCCGCTTAAAGGTGCTGCCTGCGCTCGGATATTCCAGCGGCTGCTTTTCAATTCTGCGTCCCTTCAGATCATCCATCTGTTCGCGGATTGCTGTTCTGTCGCCTTCCTCCAGACGGATACGCACCTTCAGAATGATGTCTCCGCTCTCCATAAAGCGGCTGTGTCTGTAGGCAAGTCCCATCTCTTCTGCCGGCACTGTGCGCAGCTCTCCGTCTGCACCCAGCACATCCGCGCTGATCAGAACCTGCTTCATCTCTCCGCCGTAGGCACCGGCGTTCATCAGGCATGCACCGCCGATGGTGCCCGGAATCCCTGCCGCAAATTCGAAGCCTGTCAGACCGGCCTCGCAGGCAGCTGCCGCCGTTGCACTCAGCAGCGCACCGGCATCTGCCGTAATTTCATTTCCGTTAATCTCAATTCCGGAAAATGGCTTTCCGAGTCTGATCACCAGACCGCGGATACCGCTGTCCGCCACAAGAAGGTTGCTGCCATTGCCCAGAATCAGCCACGGCATTTCCCTCTCCTTACAAAATGAGACAAGTTTTACAACCTGCTCTGCTGTTGAGACCGCTGCAAAATAATCAGCCGGTCCGCCGATGCGGAATGTCGTATGACGGCTCATCGGTTCATCGCGCAGAATCAGGTCGCTGCCTGTGATGGCAGCCAGTCCCTCATAAATCTCTTCCCTGTTCCATATACTCATTCTTTTGTTATCCTGTTTTTAATCGTCTTCTGAATTATCCTGATCTTCGTCCTGCTCTTCGTCCTCATCCTCGCTTCCTTCATCACGGGAACGGGTCTTTGAAGCCGCTGTTCCGTCGGAAGCATCTCCGATCTGATTCTGAAGTGCCGTCTTGGCATCCTCACTGAGATAGAGCATCGCATCCTCAGACTGTTTCGAATTCGGATATTTCTGCACAATCAGGGAGAAGATCTCGTCTGCCTTCGCCGAATTGTTATTGAGACGATAGGAATGTGCGAGGTAGTTCAGGATATCGTAATCCGTATCATCAATTGCGCGGGCCGCCTCCAGCTTGACGATAGAGTCATCATAATCTGCGGCTGCAAAGGATTCCAGGCCCACCTTCTTATAGGCAGCAAGAAGTGAGGTCTGCAGCTGAGAAGTCAGACCGTTGTAAACTGTCTTCGCCTCATCCGAAAGCTGAGCCGTGTCAATCTGTGCAAGTGCCGTAGCCGCAGACTCGTAGGAGCCGTTGTTGTAGGCATTCTGTGCAATGATCAGATTGTCGTAGCTGGATGACTTGGCATTGGCATTCTCAATCTGCTCTCTCGCCGTCTCCACTGTTTCCTGAGAGGCCTTGATCTGGCCGTTCATTGTCTCAATCTGAGACGCATACACTGCCATATCGGAGGAATACTTTGTAACCTTCTCATTGGCTTCTCTGTTAATCGTTCTGGTATAGGACGGAATAAAGAGGAACCAGATTGCCGCTGCGCCGATGACTGCACCGAGCAGCACATTCAGGAAGGAAAGTCCTCTGCCTGCATTTCCGTTATGATAAGCCGCACTGCTGCTTTCCTCTGCCGGCTTCTCCTGAACAGCTTCGGCGCCATGTCTGCCACCCCACAGTGAGAAGTGGGATTCCAGCGTTGTGGCGGTTCCTGTCTGCTCATCTACCTCGCGGAGGAAGCGGAGTGTCGTTGTATTGGTCTTATCAATCTTGATTGCCTTCTTCAGAAGTCTTCTTGCGCGCTCATATTCCTTATTGTGAATATAGAGCAGGGCAAGCAGATGATAGCCCTTGATCAGCTTCGGATTCCGCGCCAGAATCTTCTTCAGCTGAATCATTGCCACATCCTCATTGCCGTCCATGCAGTTGGCAAGTGCAATATTGTACTTCTTGATCGTCTGGTTGATGATGTCGAGACGATTGGCATCCTGCTGCAGAATACGGATATATTCTGTCGCAATGTTATCCTCCGGACGGATATTCTTGGAAATAACCCATTCGGAAAGAGCGGCCACAACCTCGCCCGTCTCGAAATACACAAGACCGAGCAGGTTACGTGCCGGAACATTCAGCTTATAAAACTTCAGACTTCTCTTCAGCTGATCGATTGCGCCGCTCAGATCGCGGACCTGCGCCTTCTCGAGGCCCTGATTATAATAGAGGCCCGAGAGCACAATCGCCTGTTTCTGTACAGAGACATCACAGCCGCATTTCGGACAATAAGCCGCTTCTGTGAGCTCCGCACCGCAGTTCATACATTTCATAATAAGCCCCCATGCTCGCTCCGTGGGCCGGAAGTTTCTTTCAGCATTTCCTTCAGAATATCGATGACGTCCGTGAGATCACGCGAATAGATCGCACCCTCTGCGTCGTCCACATCAAGGCTCGGCGTAAACTTTTTCAGTTCTTCTTCATAATTGATCATGTAATATCTCCTCTGCCATACCTGACAGATACAGGCTGCCGCAAACAAACAGATATCCTTCGCCCTGCTCAGCAAGTGCCTCCGCAAGAGCCTTCTTAAGTTCCGGCCGTTCACGGACATCACGCGCCCCGCAGGCCCGGAATGTCTCCGCCAGAACCGACGCATCTGTTTTGCGCCAGCCGTCAATCTCGGTGACAAATATGCGTGTCCAGTCCACAGCTTCCGCAATCTCTGCGATCATCCTGCTGCTGTCCTTATCCTGCACGGCCGAAAAAACCAGTGAGGCATCCGCACGGTGATTTTGTAAAATGCAGCCGACCGCTTCCAGGAAACGCCTGATCCCGTCCGGGTTATGCGCTCCGTCTATGTAAACACGCGGCCTGAGTTCTTCCATTCTCGCCGGCCATCTCATGCCTGCAAGTCCCTCCCGCACCGCTTCTCCCGTAAGTCCCGGGCAAAGCTCCGGGCAGGACTCCGCGAGCGTCTTTGCGGCGAGTACCGCAAGTGCTCCGTTCTCTGCCTGATAAGGTGCTGCAAAGGGAACTGAAAAAACACCATGTCCATCATAGCGGAAGAGGGTTGAAAAATCAATCTTCGCCTGCAGGACAGACCTGATTTCCCAGTCATCGGGCTTCAGCGGAAAACCGGGGGCAGACTTTTCCGCGAGCACTTCCCCGATTACCGCAGATACCTGCGGATCCGATGCCAGATAGACGCAGGGTGTTCCCTCCCGTATAATACCGGCCTTCTGTGCGGCGATCTCCGCAATTGTGCTGCCCAGGTACCCTGTATGATCGAAGCTGATTGATGTAATCACCGAGAGAATATCATGCCGTCCCGCAGAGGTTGCATCACGCAGGCCGCCCATGCCTGTCTCGATCACCGCAATCTCCACGCCCTTCTTCCGGAACCATTGCAGTGCACAGAGATACAGATATTCAAAATAAGACGGTTCCGGCACCTCTTCCTTCTCCAGACGGAGAACAGCCTCGCGCACCTCTGTAAAAACCGCAGCGAACTCCCCGTCCGAAATCATCCGGCCGTCCACTGCCATACGCTCGTTGATCTTCACCAGATGCGGAGATGTAAAGAGACCTGTTCTCCTGCCGCTTTTCCGCAGAATTGAATCAAGAAAGGAGCAGACACTGCCCTTTCCGTTTGTTCCCGCCACATGAACAGCCGGGACCTCCCTGTCGGGAGCCCCCAGCTCATCAAGCAGCCTCTGTGTGTGGCTCAGCGGATTCTTGATCGACCGCATGCCAAGTTCATCCAGATATTGTAATGCTTCCTGATAGTTCAAATGCGTTTCCTCATCCTTCAATACCCCAGCCTTCGTCCTCTTCCTCAGACACCTCATCCTCCGGTGCGGTCAGGACAGTCTGGTCTATCGGTTTCTCCGGAGCCGGTGTGGTCAGAACAGTCTGATCAATCCTCTGCTCTTCCTGCGATTCGACAGCCGATTCATCCTCATCAGCTTCCGGTTCTGTCTCTGAGAGCTTTCCGACACCGTAGACGAGCGTATTGGAGGTGCTCAGAATGCCGTGTCCGCTGGAATTGCTCTCCACTGCCACACTGACCCAGTCGCCCTTTGTGAGCTCCAGATCGCGCACCAGCAGCGTTCCGCTGTCGATATACGTGGTCTCCTTCAGATCATCATTGAGCTTAAACTTGCAGCTCTGCGTAAAATTCTGTCCGTAGATATAATAACTGCCGTCCGATGAGAGCTTCTGAATCCGGTTCACCAGAATCGGATTGACACCCAGTCCCAGAATCGTCTTCTGATACGGATTGGTCTTGCCGTAAACATAACGCTTTCCGTAGAGCACGTCATACTGCAGAACCTGCATATTATACAGATAGTCCCTGCTGCCTCTCATTGTCTGATGATAGGTGAACATGGTACCCACATGCATATCGATGCGGCTCAGCAGCTCTGCTGCAGCCTGATAGGACGAAATCGTCTTGAGACGGCGCTCCAGTCCCTCACTGCTCCAGAGCAGGTAGTTGGTCTGCATGATCGTACCGCTGCGCAGATCTCTGTTGCTGAGTCCGAGAGTCGGCAGATGATCGCCGTAGAACAGGCAGACCGTCGGCTCGTCTCTGCTTTCGAGATAGGCAATCAGATCCGCGACAAACTGGTCCGTCTCATAGATCTGGTTGACATAATATTCCCACTGATTATTCTTTTCTTCACTGCCCATGCCGGAAACCGTGATCACCGGATTGGAGAGCGTCTGCTCCGTCGGATAAGAGCCGTGCGGCTGCACGCTGACAGCAAACACAAGATCCTTGTTCTCCGTTGAATCCAGTGCATCGGCAATCGGCTGAATCAGATTGCGGTCGCGCATCCATCCGTTCTCATTGACGTCATCCTGCGTGTTCATGTACTCGCCCGAGGTAAAGGAATTGAAGCCCAGGTTTGCGTACACCTTTCTTCTTCCGTAGAAATTCGCCTCGTTATTGTGAATGGCGTGTGCCGTATAGCCGAGCTTTCCGAGATCGTAGGCAAGACTCTCGCAGGTCTGCTTTCGGAGAATGCCCTTATACGGATACTCTCCCGCTCCGAAGAAACGGAGGCTCATGCCGGTAATCGTCTCAAACTCCGTATTCACCGTTCCCGCGCCGACCGTAGGAACCGTATAATACCCGTTTGACATTGTTTTGGCAAATGCATGCCAGTTCGGAAGCGGATCCTCACTGACGCGAAGTGACTTGACGCGGGCGGTATCGAAGAAGGACTCCAGCTGTACAATGACAATGTTCGGTGCATCCTTCGCATCCGTCGTCTCCACAGCGCGTGCGCCTTCCTCCTCCAGAATTTCCATCATCTGCTCTTCTGAATAATGATTCGGCTGGTTGATGCCGGTATCGAAGATCGTGACACCGAGGCTGTACGGGAAGCCGTAATCCAGATAGGCAGAAGCAATATTACTGAAGTAAGAAGACAGCTGCTTTGTATTCAGATTCCAGATTGTCAGGCCGTACATGCCTGCCGCTGCCGCCAGCAGCACCGGAATCCAGATCTTTAAGCGTCTCTTTCCCTGATAGACAGGGGATGTGAAGAAATACTTCACCAGACGAAGCAGCAGAAACACCACGACAACTGCCAGCGCAATTACGGAGACCGGCGAGAAATACGCCTTTGAGACGTTGACCGCTTCTTCCATCATGCCGAAATCCGGACCTGTCAGCGGCGTCACGCGATTAGCCAGCACGATGCCGTTTGCCGTACCCAGTCCCATCCAGATCGCTGCAATCAGCACACGCAGGAATGCTCTCTTCCGGAACAGATAGACCGGAAGCGTTGTCACAAAGATCAGAAGAGCATTATAGAAGAAAACCTTCGTTCTCTGATCAACGAATGCCCATGCCTGCGCAAAGGAATGCCGTGCCATTGCCTCAATCACAAAATACCCGAGCACACTGAGCACCAGGTGAATCAGCAGTGAAAAGCGGTTCAGAAATGCCGCTCTTTTCGCATTTCTCTCCGCCTTTACCGGATCCACCGGTTTCTTATGATGTCTGAACCATGCACCCGCAGCCGGATGCTCTGTGCTCTTTTCTTTTTTCTTCAGTCCCGGAAGCCTCATGGCTGCCGCCCTCCTGCTTATGTTTCAAAAGGTCAGGCACCACGAAAACGTTTTCACGCATATGCGGTGCCTGACCTGATCTGATCAATGAAACAGCCTGCCAGACTGTCTTATGTTATGACTGGTAGCGCTTCAGCTGCTCTTCGATCTGCAGCTTCATTGCCTTGTACTTCTCAAGCTTGGCGCGTTCTTCCTGCACCTTTGCCTCCGGAGCCTTGCTGACGAATCTCGGATTGCCGAGCATACCTTCGGATCTTGCAATCTCCTTGTCCATCTTTGCACTCTCTGCTGTCAGACGGGCAATCTCCTTCTCCTTGTCAACCAGCTCATCCAGCGGGATGTAGGCAACGGCGTTGGAGATGACAACGGACACAGCGTCCTCTGCAATGCCATCCTTGCTGTCAGCAACAGTCAGGGAGCTTGCAAAGACCATACGGTTCATATCGCCCAGAGAGCTCTGCATGCGGCGGAAATCTGCCACTGCCTTCTCATCCTTGCCGACAATGTAAAGATCGGTCTTTGTCTTAGCCGGAACATTCATCTCCGTACGGATGTTGCGGATCCCCTTAACCAGTTCCTGATAAGCGGAAATCAGCTGTTCCTCTTCCGGGAATGCTCTCTCTTCTGTGTACTCCGGCCAGGAAGCTGTCATAACAGTTTCTGCTTCCGGATTCAGAGTACAGTAGATCTCTTCTGTGATGAACGGCATGTACGGATGCAGCAGCTTCATGGAATCGCCGAGTACAGTCTTTAAGGTCCACAGAGCGGCATTCTTTGCCTTTCTGCCTTCCTCAGACTCATCGCCGAAGCGAAGCTTGACCATCTCGATGTACCAGTCGCAGAACTCATCCCACAGGAAGTCATGAATCTTCTGAACTGCAATGCCGAGCTCATAGCGGTCCATGTTGTCCGTTACATCCTTGACAACTGTATTCAGGCGGGACAGAATCCAGCGGTCTGCCGGTGACAGATCAGCTGTTTCCGGAGTCTCCAGATCACCGTCCGGAAGGTTCATCATGATGAAACGGCTTGCGTTCCAGATCTTATTGGCGAAGTTGCGGCTTGCCTCAACCTGCTCCATGTGGAAACGCATATCGTTGCCGGGTGCATTTCCCGTAACCAGTGTCAGACGAAGAGCATCTGCACCGTACTGATTAATAATCTCAAGCGGATCGATACCGTTGCCGAGAGACTTGGACATCTTGCGGCCCTGGCTGTCGCGGACAAGTCCGTGAATCAGGACGTGGTGGAACGGGCTCCTGCCTGTCTGCTCATAGCCTGAGAAGACCATACGGATAACCCAGAAGAAGATGATGTCGTAGCCTGTTACGAGCACGTCTGTCGGATAGAAGTAATCCAGCTCCGGTGTCTTCTCCGGCCAGCCGAGTGTGGAGAACGGCCAGAGTGCAGAGCTGAACCAGGTATCCAGAGAATCCGGATCCTGCTCAAATTCATGAGAGCCGCAGTCCGGGCAGACATCCGGCATAGTCTTTGCCACAATCATCTTGCCGCAGTGCTTGCAGTAATATGCCGGAATCCGGTGGCCCCACCAGAGCTGACGGGAGATGCACCAGTCACGGATATTCTCCAGCCAGTGGAGATAGGTCTTTGTATATCTTTCCGGGACAAATGTCAGCTCGCCGTTTTTAACTGCCTCAATAGCCGGCTTTGCGAGCTCTTCCATGCGGACAAACCACTGCTGCTTGATCATCGGCTCGACTGTTGTGCCGCAGCGGTCATGTGTTCCGACAGCATGTGTATGCGGAACAACCTTTACGAGCAGACCGAGTTCATCGAGATCGGCAACCATCTGCTTTCTTGCATCGTAGCGGTCCATGCCTGCGTACTTGCCGCATAAGCCGTTCATGGTGCCGTCATCGTTCAGGATATTGATCTCCTCAAGGTTATGGCGCTTTCCGACCTCGAAGTCATTCGGGTCATGTGCCGGTGTGATCTTAACGCAGCCTGTACCGAATTCCAGATCGACGTATTCGTCTGCAACAACCGGGATCTCGCGGTCTGTCAGCGGCAGCTTCAGCATCTTGCCGATCAGATCCTTGTAGCGCTCATCCTCCGGATTGACAGCGACTGCTGTATCACCGAGCAGAGTCTCCGGTCTGGTGGTGGCAATTTCTACGAATCTGCCTTCTTCTCCGACGATCGGATAATTGATATGCCAGAAGAAGCCGTCCTGATCCTCATGCTCAACCTCAGCATCAGAGATGGAAGTCTGGCACTTCGGGCACCAGTTGATGATCTTGGAACCCTTGTAGATATAGCCTTTTTCATAGAGCTTCAGGAATACTTCCAGAACTGCATCCGAGCAGCCCTCGTCCATTGTAAAGCGCTCGCGGTCCCAGTCTGCGGAAGAGCCGATCTTATGCAGCTGGTTGATGATCTTTCCGCCGTATTCCTTTCTCCACTCCCAGCAGTACTTCAGGAATTCTTCGCGGCCGATATCGTTCTTCTCGATGCCCTTCTCGCGAAGCATGTTGGCAACCTTTACCTCTGTTGCAATAGAAGCGTGGTCTGTACCCGGCTGCCAGAGAGCTTCGTAGCCCTCCATTCTCTTCCAGCGTGTCAGAATATCCTGCAGGGTATTGTCGAGTGCATGACCCATATGCAGCTGGCCCGTGATGTTTGGCGGCGGCATAACGATCGTGAACGGTTTTTTGTCCGGATTCACTTCTGCATGAAAATACTTTCCGTCGAGCCACTTCTGATAGAGGCGGTCCTCCAGTCCTTTGGGATCATAGGTTTTTGCAAGTTCTTTCTTCATAGTGTTAATGTATTTCTCCTGAAATGTATTGATAGATCTTTAAAAGTCCTGCGATGCATGCTGCAATCGACTTTCATAACTGATTCAAGCCCGCTGCTGCCGTCACCGTATCTGTCATTTCTAATGACTGCCGGTCCGGTTGCTTCCGGGACAGACGGGTATCAGGACTCCCAGGGAGCCTTGACATCGGAAGGATCAAGCTTCGGTGCAGCCGGAACTTCCGGGATCTCCGGAACGGCCGGCTCCTCCTGCACTGCCGGAATCTCCGGCTGCATGTTCAGAAGCTTAAACTTCAGACTCTCCTCCAGATTGCGGAGGTCTGTCTCTGCCTGTGCACGCTTCTGACGACCCTCTGTCTGAATTCTGGAAACTTCGTCCAGAGTTGCAATCAGAGATTCATTCGTCTTCTTCAGCGTCTCCATATCGACAATGCCGCGCTCGGAAGCCTTGGCTGTCTCGATGGTGGTCATCTTCAGCTTCTCTGCATTGGACATCAGCAGCTGGTTTGTCATATCCGTCACCTCGCTCTGTGCCTTTGCTGCCTGGTTGGAATCTTCCAGACCGAGTGCCAGAACCATCTGGTTCTTCCACAGCGGAATGGTGTTCACAATCGTAGACTGAATCTTCTCGACCATAACCGTGTCATTGTTCTGGATCATGCGGATCTGCGGAGCAGTCTGCAGTGCCACGGTACGGGTCAGTTCCAGATCGTAGATCTTCTTCTCAAATCTGGTAATCTGATCCTCAAAGTCCTTGGCTGCCTCTGCATCCTCTGCAAGTCCGGAAGCAGCTGCCTTGGCCTTCATTGCCGGAAGGTCCACCTCGCGGGCCTGCCGGATCTTGGTCTTGCCCGCTGCGATATACATGGACAGATTCTTATAGTAAGCAAGGTTCTGCTCATACATCTGATCCAGCATGTCAACATCCTTCAGCAGAGTGATCTGGTGTCTCTGAAGGGATGCTGCCACCTTATCGATGTTGTCCGCAGCCTTGTCGTACTCGCTCTTCATCTCGGAGATCTTCTTTGCCGGCTTCTTAAACAGACCGAAAAGACCGCCCTTCTCCTCTTTCTGAGCACCCGGATTGAAATCCTTGAGATCAGAGATGACACCGGTCAGCATGGTGCCGACTTCACCGAGATCGTGTGTCTTGACATTCTGAAGGATGGACTCCGAAAAGTCTGCCATCTTCTTCTGCACGCCGCTGCCGTACTCAATGATGGTTGAGGTGTCTCTGATATCGATGGTTTCTGCATAGTCGCGGATCTGTGCCTGCTCCTCTGCAGTGAACTTGCCGGTTGAAGCAATCGGATCCTCTGCCTTCGGGCGGCCGAAAACCTCAGCAGCCTGTGCCGTGATCTGATCATTCTTCTCATCGATGGTCATCTGCTGCTGCACAGCGCCCTGTGCGGAAGCACCTGCTGTATCTCCCATACTCATTCCCTCCGTTTTATTGTTTCACCTTTTTCCTGTTCAGTTCTGCTTTGTCTCCGGTGCCGTCTGATACTGCGCACCGCCCTGCGAAAGTGTCTGTGAGAAGCCGCTGCTTGTGCTGCCGGCCGTCTGCTGAACAGATGCGCCGTGCATCTCAGCCTCCAGTTTCTTTCTTCTGGCTGTCAGATCATCATCTGTCAGACCTTCCTGCTTCATCATCATCTTCAGGACATTGATGTCACTGCTGACGTCCATGGCAGTTTCCTTAAAGAAGCCGTCAAGAAGCTTCTCGTAGGCGTCGCAGATTGTGGAAAGTGAATCCGAGATCTCCTTCTTGGCTTTCTGAATATTCTCGCCGGCCACCTCCTGGCGGTCCATCTCAATATAGGCATCCATCAGCTTCTGCGTTGTCGGCAGATAGTAGGTCATAAAGAGATTCAGGTTCTTTGCCAGCTCCGGACGCTTTCCGACCTCGTCAAAGATTCTTCTGACGATCAGTTCCATCCGGTTCAGCTTTTCCGTGATTTCCTCATTCGGGATCCGGTCATTTGCCAGATGGATGGCTGCAATATATTCATTGCCCTTCGTCAGAATTTCTCTGACTGCCGGGTCAACTGCCTGACTCTTCTTCAGCTGTTCTGCTTCCTGCTGCTGCCTGACCTTTGCTCGATCTGCCGTATCTCTGTACTGGCTGTAAAGCTCGTCGGATACAATGAAGCAGGTTTTATTGTCATCAAAATGTCCCTGCTTAATCATACCTTCGCGGGTATAAGCAGTCAGGTCGGAAACGACCTCTTTCTCGGAATAGCCGGTTGCTTCGGCAAGCTCGCTGACGTCAGCATAAAGCTTCGGCAGCAGCAGATTACGGTAGCTCTTGAAGCGAACCCGCTTTTTCGCTGCACGATGGCTGAAAACAGACATTGCAATGCCGATTGCCGTCATGATTCCCATCACCACCGCAGCTCCCGAGCCGAAACCGATCAGGCTGGAAATCAGTGAGCTGAGCAGTGTCATCATACCAAATACCACCACCAGAGCTCCGCCGATGACCGTCAGAATCTTCGGTCCCTTTTCACTCTGCGGCGAAACAAAATATTTTTCCGGGCGCACTGCAGCCGGTGTTTTGCTGCTGCGTCCCGCATTCTTCCGCGCTGTTCCTCCAAGTCCGGAGAACTGTCTGCCCGCTGCCGAAATTGCATCGGAAGCATTCTCCGCAATGCCGCTGATGGTACGGCTGAGCCCGGAAAAGTCCTGGTTCAGAATCGCGTCGTCAACAGCGTCACAGACCTCGTTGGCCGTCCTGATAATATCCTCATATGCTCCCATCCGGCAGCCGCCTTTCTCCTCTCAGGCGAGGTTGAAAATAATAATGCCGGCAATAATCAGGATATTGCCGAAAATCTTCTTCTTTGTGAGCGGTTCGCGGAAAAACAGGAAGGACAGAACGACGACCCATACATTTCCCAGCGTCTCCATCATGGAACCGCTCTTCACTTCTACATTGTGGCTGTAACCGATGACGGTACAGATCATGCCGACAAACATCATGCCGTAGCCGACAATGACTTTCCAGTTCAGATATTCCTGAATAAAGTTCTTATGTGTTTCATTTGCACTCTTCTTCAGCAGCATCTGTGAAAATGCAGCCACTGTCGAAGACAGTGCAAACATCAAAATCCATGGATTTACATTACTTAGCATCTGAATTCACCAGCAGGATTCCTGCAAGAACAATAACAATACCGACAAGATTCAAAGGCTTGACTGCCTCTCCGAACAGAAGCACACCCCAGAGGAATGTCCAGCACACTGCAAATGCGCGGTTCGCATAGACAATTGAGAGGTCAAAGTGCTTGATGATCTGCTGCCAGATCACAGCGTATATGCCGAGGCACACCACTGCCATAAATACCCAGAACAACCTCATTCCGAAGAGTCCGCCGAACTGGTGTCCGAGCAGCTCAAAGGAGCCGCTGCTGTTTCCGGCAATTCCGGCCAGCTTGTTGCATACGCTGGAACCGGTATACACAATCACCGCTGCCTGTATCAGGATGATACTGATCAGAGAGATGCCCTTCTTGCCGGACTTCTGTGTTTTATCCTTTTCCATAGTTCTCTTTTCCTTAGTTCTGTCTTTTACTGTGAAACATAACCTTCCGGGTAGCCCAAAAAGCGCAGACTGCCCC
>JAUNAG010000037.1 GCA_030527685.1 Lachnospiraceae bacterium
GCTTCGCGCGGAATCTCATGTACGGGATAGCCGTCTTTGATGGCGGCATCGCGGAACAGCAGCAGGCCGTTTTCAAGATAGCTCATGAAAACAAGGCCGGAGCAGTCGATACCTCTGTGAGACTTTCCACCCCAGCGGTATTGTGTGCCGAGATAGCTGCGGGCGGAGTCTGTGATTTTTCTGCGGAGAGCAGCTTCGCCGTCTGCATCAAGAGAAGCAAGGACGGAAGCGGCAGCATCTGCAAAGAACTGCCCGTCGTCTTCGGCACGGAGGAGACCTGCGTCACTGTCTGTGCGGACAGTCAGATGTGCCTCCTGCATATAGCCCTCGCAGCCGGAAGCGGTGCGGACGAGGCACCAGCCGTTCGGAAGGTCTGCCGCAGCGAGAACCTCCAGTACGGCGCAGCACGGCAGGGTTTCGAGAAGAGAACCCTGTACCTTCGGCTGAGACAGGACATCTGCTTCCGGAACGGCAACGCGTCTGATCTGTGCATTGGCGGCACGCTCCTTTACTGCAGCCTCTTCACATAAAGAGACAGCGGAAGCGGAAAGAAAGGCGCGGTAGCCGTAATGTGTTTCGGCGTAATACCAGCCTTCATTGTCAGAAGAAAGAAGCTTTACAAACCAGCCGGAAAGAACTTCATCTTCAATGGAAGAGGAGTTGCTTCCGTCCGGGGCACCGGCCTTCTGATACAGAAAGGCCTGCGGAGCCTGTATAATACCAAACTGATAACTCATAGAACCTCCGGTATAAAACTGCAGTCACTTACTCGAAAGCCGGTATGAGCCCAAAACCGTCTGCAACGTTTTTGCTCACAGCCGGGAAAAGTGACAGATTACAAAGTTCCGAAATCAAGCGGAACAAGTCGGTAAATAATCGGATCAGCAGGAAGCGACAACTTCAAAGTCTGCCGGAACCTTTGAGATACCGATGCCGTATAAGCTGTCCGGAAGGATGATCTTTGCACCCTCGAAGATCGGGCCGCCTTCGTACGGATCGATGCTGCAGAGGGAAGGACCGTCCAGATCTGCCATGGTGATGCAGCTTCTTGCTCCGGTCAGATGGGCAGCTGCGCTGACGGAAACCTTGCTTTCCAGCATACAGCCTGCCATGCAGCGGATACCGTTCTGATCAGCCAGATCGCAGATACGAAGAGCATTGTGAATACCGCCCGTCTTCATCAGCTTGATGTTCAGATAGTCAGCAGCATGCTCCTCGATGATGCGCTCGGCATCTTCAACAGAGAAGACACTCTCATCAGCCAGAATCGGTGTCTCGCACGCATCGGTAACATATTTCAGACCCTTGAAGTCGTGGCAGGAGACAGGCTGCTCAACGAGCTCGATCTGCAGACCTGCATCCTCCATCATCGTAATCGTGCGGACTGCTTCTTCTCTTGTCCAGCCCTGGTTGGCATCCACGCGGATGAGGACGTCCGGGCCGACAGCCTGACGGATCTCGCGGATGCGGGCGACATCCTTTTCGCCGCCCTTGCCGACTTTGACCTTCAGGATACGGAAGCCCTGGTTGACAGCGGAGATACTGTCACGAACCATCTCGTCAATCTCATTGACGCTGATAGTGAGGTCTGTCTCAAGCTCTGTGCGGACAGAAGAGCCGGACTGTTCGCCGAGAAGGCGGAACAGCGGTTTTCTGTTCAGCTTTGCAAGCAGATCGTAGAGTGCAATGTCGACAGCTGCTTTTGCGGAAGTGTTCTTTGCAATGCATTTTTCCATGGCTGCGAAGATCGCTTCCGGATCATCGAGATCCATGCCGCAGACAGCCGGTGCAATATAGAAACGGATGGCAGCTTCAATGGATTCCTTCGTATCGCCTGTGATGACAGCGGTCGGCGGAGCTTCGCCGAAGCCGATTTCACCGTTTTCAGCTTCTACACATACAATGAGATCCTGAACGGAATCTACTGTGCGCAGTGCCGTTTTGAAAGGGGTTACGAGAGGAATGCTGACATAACCGATGGAGACGGATTTGATTTTCATAATAAATGCCTTTCTCTGAGCGGGACTTTAAGCTTTCCTGTAAAAAGTCGATTGCTTCATGCTTCGCATTCCCGCAATCGCCGCCTGTATGCGCAAATCGCCATGTCGCATACGCTCCATGGTTTTTGTTTATGCAGGTCGCACCGCGGGACTTTTACAGTATATAAAAAAGCATCTGCTTCCGCCAGTGCGGAGCAGATGCTTTTTTAATGTTTTAGCTGTTTTTTTGATGCAGGAGCTTTTTACTTTGCGGTTACATAGGTAAATACGAAAGTACCGCAGGAGTAAACCAGACCTTCGTAGTTTGCATCATCGAAGAGGTAGGAGTTCTGGGAGTGCAGGATGACACTGACCGGAAGATCCTGAGCAAGGATCTGCTCGCACTTCTTGTAGTTCTCCCACTGCTCAGCCTGATCGGATGTACTGATGGCAGCTGTATAAGCAGCTGTGTAGTCAGCGCTGTCATAGAAGGAGTTTGCATTTGCTGTATCAACGAAGATACCGAACATGTTGGAAAGATCTGTGTAATCCATGAACCATCCGTAGTAGGAAAGGTCATAGTCACCTGTGCTTCTGGAAGCGAAGAAGTTCTCAACCTTCTCAACGGTGATGGAATCGATTCCGAGAACCTCTTTCCAGTCGTTGACGATTGCTTCAGCGATTTCCTTACGGCTGTCGTTGCTGACGATGTAACGGAGAGCCGGGAAGCCTTCACCGTTCTCATAGCCTGCTTCTGCAAGAAGAGCCTTAGCCTTTTCGCAGTTGCCTTCGTAATCTTCTGTGTCAACCCACGGATCAGCGTAATCTGTGAAGTCTACGCCGTCTGCATTGACAAAGCCGCTCGGAGCAAGTGTCTTGCCCATCTCATCGTTCATGCCGCGGATGTTGATGATTCTTGCGCGGTCGATGGTCAGAGAAAGAGCTTCACGAACCTTGGCATCCTTCAGAACTTCGTTGCCGTTCGGGCCGAGGTTGAACATGACGCAGTAGTTGTTGTTGCCGGAGGTGTAATAGAGGCCGTTGCCTTCCATACGCGGCTTCTCTTCATCCGGGCACATATCGGAGTAGATCAGGTCGCCGCTTTCGAAAGAAGAAAGAGCGGAGCTGTCTTCTGTGATCAGCATCCAGTCGATGGTGCCTACGCTGATGGAATCAGCATCATAATAATCATCACGAAGCTCAAGAGTCAGATCGGATTCATGAGCCCAGCCTGTCAGAGCGTACGGTCCGTTGTAGACAGCCATGTCCGGATCGGTTGCATAGGACTCGCCATACTGTTCCACAATGTCCTGACGCAGCGGATAGGATGACGGGAATGCAAGGATAGACGGCAGGTAAGCGCACGGGAATGCCAGGTGCAGAACCAGTGTCTTGTCGTCTGTTGCTTCGTAGCTGGAGACAACGCCGGATACCAGTGAGGAATAGTCACCGCCGTTTGAAGCCAGTGAGTCAAAGCCGTAAACGAAATCGGCAGCCTTGACCGCAACGCCGTCAGACCAGGTGGCATCATCTCTTAAGGTAAATGTCCAGGTCAGGGAGTCTTCACTGATTTCAACCTTTTCAGCCTGGCCGAGTACAAGCTCATTGTTGGCATCGAGCTTATAAAGACCCTCGAAAAGATGACGTGCAGTGGAGAGGCCGTTCAGAGCGCTGGTCAGAGAGGTGTTCAGAACCATGGAAGATTCTCCGCCGCCTGTGACAGCGATGGAAAGCTTGTCATCTGCAAAAACAGATGCTGCCGGAACAGAACCGATGACCATAGCTGCGGCTGCAGCCAGAGCTGTAAGTTTCAGGTGCAGGTTTTTCATAATGTGGATCCTCCTTCGGAAATAGTTCTTTTTATTATACGATAATTTGCTCACATTTTGGCAAATATATTTAAAAAATAATAAAAAAACAGTCACAGAATAAAAGAATGTATCGGCTTTCATACGAAATGAACATGATTGTATACAGATATAAAAAAAGATCCATCCGACGATGATATGCAGCCAGGGGGGAGAATATCAAAATCGGACGGATCTTTTTTTATGCTTTATTTTTTCATTTTCGGATCGAGCGCATCCCGCAGTCCGTCACCGAAGAGGTTGAAGGACAGGATGATCAGACTGATCAGAGCAGCCGGGAAGATCATGCGGTAAGGATACGAGGTAATACCGTTCAGTGCCTCGGAGGTCAGGGAACCAAGGCTGGCCATCGGGGCGGAAACACCGATACCGAGATAGCTCAGGAAGGCTTCCGTGAAGATCGCGGAAGGAATCTGCAGCATGGAAGTGGCGACCAGCTGGCCGACACAGTTCGGAAGCAGATGCTCGCGGATCAGACGGCCTTTGGAGCAGCCGAGAGCCTGTGCAGCAGTAACGAATTCCAGATTCTTCAGCTGAAGGATCTGGCCTCTGACGATACGTGCCATACCGACCCAGTAGAGAAGACCGTACACAATGAAGATGGCGATCAGGCCGGAGCCGATCTTCTGCAGGCCGTGGAAGGCCGGAACACTGGTGATCAGGGTATCAAGCGGGTCGCTGATGACCATCTTGATGACGACGATCAGAAGGATCTCAGGAACGGAATAGATGATGTCGACGATACGCATCATGAAGATATCGACGCGTCCGCCGGCAAGGCCGGAGACTGAACCGTAGATACTGCCGAGGATCAGGACGATGACGGCAGAGATCAGGCCGACGATCATGGAGATGCGGGCACCGATCATGCAGCGGACCATAATGTCGCGGCCCAGACGGTCTGTACCGAAGGGATGTGCCGCGCAGGGCCACATGGATTCATGTCCGCGTACCTGCTGGTCGTAGGAATACGGTGACAGAAGCGGTCCGATGAAGGCAAAGATCAGCAGAAGCAGGATGATCACAAGCGCTGTCATGGCAATCTTGTTGGCGCGGAGACGCTGCCAGCTGGCCTTCCAGTAGCCGATATCCTCCATTTCTGCTGCATTTTTCTGAAAATAGGATGCAGAAAGCGGTTGAAAGTCTTCGGGAGACACCTTGTTCTGCATGCTTAGAATAGATGTTTTCATATATGTTCTCCATACCCGCATCGCGGGCTCCTCCATGCAGGCATGACTGTGTCATGGCCGCATCGCGGGACTTTTACAGTAAAAGCCTTTATTCGAGTGTGATACGCGGATCAACCAGCTTGTACAGAATATCGCAGACCAGATTCATCAGAACGATCAGGGCGGAATAGAAGATTGTGACACCCAGAATCATTGTATAATCGCGGCTGCTGATGGAGCTGACGAAGTAGCGGCCGAGTCCCGGTACATTGAAAACACTTTCTGCGACGAAACCGCCGGTCAGAATAGAGGCCGTCAGCGGTCCGAGATAGGTGATGACCGGAATCAGAGAGTTCTTCAGAGCATGGATGAAGACGACAACGAATTCGGACATACCTCTTGCGCGCTCTGTGCGAAGGAAATCCTGGTTCATGATTTCAAGAATACTTGCGCGGGTCAGTCTCGCCAGGTAGCAGGTCGGATACATAGCCAGAGTGATGATCGGCATGACAGAGCCGCCTGCCTGCTTGTAGCTGACCGGAAGCAGATTCAGTTTAACCGATAAGGTCATCATCAGGACAGCTGCCAGAACATAGCCCGGAACAGAGATGCCGAGAGAGGTGATGACGCGGATTACTGAATCGGCTGCCTTATCCTTGTTGAGACCTGCGACACAGCCGAGCAGGATGCCGAAGAAGATGGCAATCAGCAGGGCGCGTACACCGAGCCGCATGGAAACAAGGAAGGAATCGGTGATAATGGTGGAAACGGCACGGCCCTTCTGCAGGACAAAGCTGGTTCCCATATCGCCGTGAAGCAGGTTGACGAGATAACGCCAGTACTGGACGTAAACGGGCTGATCCAGACCGTATTTGGCAATCAGAATCGCACGGTTTGCTTCCGTTGCCTTCTCGGACATGAACGGATCGCCCGGCATCAGATTCATCAGGAAATAAGTCAGTGTAATAATAACGAACAGGCTGAGCACTGCCAGCAGAATTCGTTTCAGAATATATCGTAGAGTCTGCATGAACTCCTCCCTAAAGCTTATGCCCGCACAGCGGGACTTTTTCTTTGCAAAACAGTCGGCTGCTTTATGCAGGTCTGATTGATGTCACGACCGCAGGATGCAGGACTTATCAGACCAGATGGCAGGCCACAAAATGACCCGGCTGTACTTCCTTCAGGGCAGGCATCTGCTCACTGCACTGCTTTCCGGCACGCGGACATCTGGTGCGGAACGGGCAGCCTGAGGGCGGATTCATCGGGCTGGGGATCTCGCCTGTCAGCTTGATTCTGCTGCGGGAGGCAGAAAGATCCGGATTGGCAACCGGGATGGCCGACAGCAGCATCTCCGTATACGGATGAAGCGGGTTGCGGTACAGCTCCTTGCTTGAAACGAGCTCTACCATATGACCCAGATACATAACACCGACACGTGTACTGATATGACGGACAACGGCCAGATCATGCGCAATGAAAAGATAGCTCAGCTGCTGTGATTTCTGCAGATCTTCGAGAGTATTGATAATCTGCGCCTGAATGGAGACATCGAGAGCCGAAACGGGCTCGTCGCAGACGATAAAACCCGGCTTCATAGCCAGAGCACGTGCAATGCCGATACGCTGACGCTGACCGCCGGAAAACTCGTGCGGGAAACGGTTGTAGAACTCCTGGTTCAGGCCGACGAGTTCCATCAGCTCCAGGATATGATCACGTCTCTCAGCGGCATTCGGATACATTTTCTTAATATCCATCGCCTCTCCGATGATCGCAGAGACAGTTTTGCGCGGATCCAGTGACGCATACGGATCCTGGAAGACGATCTGCATTTTCTGACGGAAATCATTCATGTCAGCGTGCATGATGGAGGATCCTTCATAGAAAATGTCACCGGCGGTCGGCTCTTCCAGGCGAAGTACGCACCTTCCGAGAGTCGTTTTTCCGCAGCCTGACTCGCCGACGATGCCGAGAGTTTCACCCTTTTCAATGGTGAAGCTGATATCGTCGACAGCCTTCAGGTCGGTTTTTCTGACAAAACCCGTACGAATGGGGAAATATTTTTTGAGATGCCGCACCTCAACCCGGGGAACGTGCTGTTCCTCCGGAGATGCTGCAGCTTCCGGCTTATTCATAGGCTGACTCCTTTCTCTTTCTTAAACGGTGTCAGGAACTGCATTGCTGTTTTCCTGCAGCAGTTTCCAGCAGGCTGCAGTGTGTGTGCCTCCGAGATCGAAAAGCGGCGGATCCTGCTTGACGCAGATGCCCATAGCACAGCTGCAGCGCTCTGCAAAGGCGCAGCCCGGACGGACCTGTGTCATAATCGGCGGATTGCCCGGGATCGGCTTCAGACGCTGATCCTGATCCGTACTGATATCCGGGACAGAATCAAGCAGACCCTGTGTGTAGGGATGGCGGTGCGAGTAGAAAATCTCGCGGGAAGAACCTTCCTCTACAATCTTTCCGGCATACATGACAATGATGCGGTCACAGATATCGGATACAACGCCGAGATCGTGTGTGATGAAGATGATAGCCATGCCGAGTTTTTCCTTCAGATCCTTCAGAAGGTCGATGATCTGTGCCTGGATGGTTACATCGAGAGCGGTTGTCGGCTCATCGGCGATCAGAAGAGCCGGATTGCAGGAAAGCGCAATGGCAATCATAATACGCTGACGCATACCGCCGGAAAGCTCATGCGGATACTGCTTCAGACGGCGCTCAGGCTCGTTGATGCCGACAAGCGGCAGAAGCTCCAGCATGCGCTTGTGTCGTTCTTCCTTGTTCAGATCCGTGTGCTTTTTCAGGGACTCATTCAGCTGATAGCCGACCGTGAAAAGCGGATCGAGTGCGGTCATCGGATCCTGGAAGATCATGGAGATGCGGTTTCCGCGGAGACTCTGCAGCTCCTTTTTGTTCATTTTCAGGATGTCGCGGCCTTCAAACAGAATTTCACCGGATTTGATCTTTCCGGTATCAGGTGTGAGGCGGAGAATACCGTGTGTGGATACGGACTTGCCGCTTCCGGATTCACCGACGATGCCGAGTACCTCTCCCTTTTTCAGATCATAGCTGATACCGCGTACGGCCTGCACTTCTCCTGTCTTTCCGTAGAAGGAGATCGCAAGGTCGCGGACGGAGAGCATGATGTCTTTGTTTTCTTCCATAGTGGATAAACCTCAGGTGAATTTAAAGTCTGACTACCTTGCTCTCAAACGGTGCGAGCTCGATGCGGTAGTTTCTGCCATAGGTATTGCCTTCAAAGGTGAAGGGCTGTTCGGAAATATTGAAGCCGACCAGTACAAGCTCTCCGTCACACTCACGGGCGTAGAGCAGCTGCTCATTGCGCTCGGTGACATTGGTGTAGGAGCCGTACTGCAGCGCCTTCGAAGTCTTGCGGAAGGCAGCCAGCTCTGCGATCTTTGCCATCAGAGCCTGATCTCCGGCTTCCATGGCCTCAACGGTCATCGGTCTGCGCAGATCATAGTCTGCTTCCGGACCCTGTCCTTTCCGGCCTTCCATACCCCATTCACTTCCGTAATAAATGGACGGAATACCCGGCATCGTAAGAAGCATGGTGTAAAGAGCCGGCAGTGTTCTGCGGTCTGTCACCTGGCTTGCGATGCGGGGCTGGTCATGGTTGTCGAGGAAGTTATAGAGATACTTGCCTCTGTACATGCCCCACTGCGGGTTGGTCTGGCGGTTGATGCCATAGGAAATTTCAAAGAAGTTTTTGGAGTTCACGGAGGAGTACATACCCTTCCAGCACTCATAGTTTGTAATGGAATCCAGAAGATCCGGGCCCATCATCTGGCAGTTGGCACAGTTCATGAATTCGCCCATCAGCCAGAAATCCGCTTTGCGGGACTTTGTGAAGTGATTCAGATCACGGATGAAATCCGGATGCAGGACATCGGCCGTATCAAGGCGGATGCCGTCGATATCATAGTCGTCAATCCATGTACCGACAGCCTGCAGCAGGTAATTGCGGACTTCCGGATTGCCGAGTTCAAGCTTTACCAGGTTCCAGTCACCGCCCCAGGTGTTATAGGTGCAGGGATCGCCGAGCGGATTGCCCCAGCCGAAGTTGAGTCCGGAGAACCACCAGCGGGAGGGAGAAGCATCGCGCTTTTCAAGAACATTCTGATAAGGACCGAAACCGCGGCCGACATGATTGAAGACACCGTCCAGAACAATCCGGATGCCGGCATCGTGCAGGCATCTGAAAACTTTCTGAAAATCTTCTTTTGTGCCGAGACGGCTGTCCGGGGTGAAATAATCGTTTGTATCATAGCCGTGACTGACGGATTCAAAGATCGGTCCGATATAGAGAGCGCCCACGCCGAGCTCCTGAAGATGCGGGATCCAGTCAATTAAGGACAGAATCCGGCTGCCTTTTGTGGCTTCGCCTTCATTGCGCTTGGGGGCATCAAATGCACCGATCGGATAGATGTGGTAAAAAAGTGTTTCGTTAAACCAGGCCATAATGGCTCCTTTCTGCTTTGCCGCGTTAAAAAAGCGCAGACATGCTTCTTATTGTAGGCAGAGACGCATAGGTTGTCAAACTGACAGCATAAAAATGAGTAAAAACCCTTGAAAAAAACAGCCGCAGACCCTACTTTTGCCCTTCTTGAGTGGTCTTGAGAGGCGAAAAGAGGTATGATAGAAAGACACTATTAACGTAAATGAGGTTTTACAAAAAGAATGAGTAAGCTGCATACTTCCGATCTGTCCGGCCGCCTGCAAATCGGCGCACGGGACAGTGTTTATTATCTGCTGAAGCTTCTTCAGACACTTCCGATGAAGAAGAACAGCATTGTGTTTGAAGAATATCAGGGTCGTTCCGCAAGCTGCAATCCCCGTGCGATTTATGAGTATCTGCGGACAAACTATCCGGGACGCTTCAGCTATGTCTGGGCATTCAAGGATCCGGAAGCCTTCCGGGAGGAATTTGCCGGCACGGATGTGACGCTTGTTCGCTACGGTTCCTTTGAGTGGATCCGCGCCTGTGTGCAGGCGGGCACCGTGATCTACAATATCGGCGAGGCCTCTTATATTCCGAGAAGAAAGGGACAGCTGACAATTAATACCTGGCACGCGGGCGGTGCGTTCAAGCGTGTCGGCCTGTCATCCGAGAAAGAGAGTGCTCTGCATCACTGGCAGCACGATATTGTGCCGTCAAGACAGACAGCCGTCTACCTCTCGAGCTCAGATACATTTACAAAATACAATATTCGTGAGGCCTATCACTTTACGGGAACGGTCTGGAACAGCGGCATGCCGCGCAACGATCTCTTCTTTGACCGGGATAAAATGCAGGCCGCCGCAATGAAGGCAAGGGAAACACTCGGTCTGGATGAGGAAAGTCTGCTTGTTCTCTATGCGCCGACCTACAGAGGCGGTATTGAGAAGGGGGACGGCGGTGCAAAGGTGACTTTCCCGGCACGCGAGCTGGTGAAGGCTGTGGAAGAGCGATTTGAGAGACCCTGCCGTCTGCTGTTCCGCACACATTACCTGGACAAAAATACCTATGCGGAAGAAGAGGGCATCACCGATGTATCCTCTTATCCGAATATGCAGGAGCTTCTTGCGGCAGCGGATATTCTGATTACGGATTATTCCTCCAGTATGTGGGACTTTGCGCTGACAGGAAAACCCTGTCTGCTGTTTGTGCCGGATCTGGAGTACTATGCCGGGGAGGACCGCGGTTTCTATACGCCGCCGGAAACATGGCCGGGTATGCTCTGCCATAACGATGCAGAACTTGCGGAGAGTATCCGCAGCCTGGACCTCGGAAACTGTGTGCGGATTGCAGAGACCTCGCTGGCAGCCTTCGGTTCCTGCGAGCACGGGGATGCGTCAAAGAAGGTCTGCGAGGCAATTGTGCGACATATCGAAAAGCTTGAAGAAAAAAGAGGAGAGAAGGCATGACGACCGCGATCATCATTGCAGGAGGCTCCGGCCATCGCATGGGACAGGATATCCCGAAGCAGTTCATTAATGTCTACGATAAGCCTGTTCTGATTTACACGCTGGAGGGCTTTCAGAATCATCCGGAAATCGATGCAATTGAAGTGGTCTGCCTGGAGGGATGGCACGATGTTCTGGCTGCCTATGCAAAGCAGTTCGGCATCACAAAGCTGCAGTGGATTGTGTCCGGCGGCGAAACAGGACAGGAATCCATCCGGAACGGCGTCTACAATCTGGAGGGAAAGCTGTCTGAGGATGACATCGTGGTAATTCATGACGGAATCCGTCCGCTGATTGACTGCTCGGTGCTGACAGACGTCATCCGCACAGCAAGAAAATACGGCAATGCCGTGACTGCTCTGCCGTATAACGAGCAGATTTTCGTTGTCAATGAGGAAGATCCGTCCACCACGAAGCAGTATATTCCGCGTGAGACGATCCGCCGTGTTGCAACGCCGCAGGCCTATCATTTCGGCAATCTGGACAGACGCTATCACGAGGCCTTCGAGAAGGAAATCGGCATCTACGGCTCCTCCTATACCAACACAATGATGGTGGAACTGGGAGAGACACTTCACTTTGCGGCCGGAACCGATAAGAATATGAAGCTGACAACCAGAGATGATCTGGAGATCTTCAAGGCTTATCTGAAAGCGGAAAAGGACAACTGGCTGAAATAAGTATTTGAAGGAGGGATGACCGAACGTGGAGCATGAAAAGATTTTGACGATTTCTATCGCGGCCTACAATGTGGAGGCGTATATTCGGGAGACGCTGGAATCACTGCTGCATGATGATATTGCGGACGATCTGGAGATTCTTGTAATCGATGACGGAGGAACAGATCACACATTGGAAATTGCGGCAGCCTATGCGGAAGTTTATCCTGAAAGCGTGATTTGTGTGCATAAGGAAAACGGCGGCTACGGATCAACGATCAATACAGGCATTGCACGTGCAAAAGGAAAGTATTTTAAACAGCTGGACGGGGATGACTGGTACGATGCGGAAGGGCTGAGATCACTGGTAAGGGTGCTGAAACAGACGGATGCGGATCTGGTTCTTTCTTCCTATTATAAGGTGACTGAGCCGAAGATGACGAAGGAGTACTGTGATATTGCGGAGCATCTTCCTGCCGGTCAGTACTCCATGGAGGAACTGACATTTCCCAAATGCGTAAGCATGTATTCTGTGACCTACAAATCGCAGCTTCTTCGAGAACATAATATTCGAATTGCGGAACACTGCTTCTATACGGACTGCGAATATGCGACATATCCGAACGCATTTGTGAAAACGGTTGAGGTTACACATGATCCGGTTTACTGCTACAGACTTGGCCGCGCAGGACAGAGCATGAGTCTGGAAGGACTGCGCAGACATATCGATGATCACCGTCATGTTGTGGGGCGTCTTCTTGAAAAAAGACAGGAAGTCGGAGAAGGCAGTAACGGATATGCGGGACTTTTAAGACGTCGAATGCTGGGAGAAGCACTTCTTCATTATGATCATCTGTACATGCTGGAGATCAGCAGAAAGAATAAGAAGAGGATTCTGCAGTATGACAGTACGCTGAAAAAGCAGGATCTCCCGATTTATGAGGAACTTGGCAGAACTGTCGGAATGATTCGATGGCTTCGCAAATCAGGAGGCAGACTTTATACAATACTCTGCCTGTATGTTCGAATAAAAAAGAAAATGAAAGCCCGGGGATAAACAGGCTTAAAAATTCAGAGGAACAAGGAACGAGGATATTTCATGGGATCATTTTTCAGTGAAGACAATCCGGTCTTCCGCTTTCTGGGACTTGTAACAGACCTGATTCTTCTCAATCTTTTTACACTGATCTGCTGTATTCCGGTTGTGACAGGCGGCGCTGCACTTTCTGCAATGCACTACAGTCTGCTGCATCTGCTGCGAGGCGAGGAAAGTTATATTTCACGCATGTTTTTTACGCAGTTTAAAAAGAATCTGAAGAGTGCAACGCCGCTGTGGCTGCTGATGCTGGTGTTTGCAGGCCTTTCCTGGATGGATATTCAGATTCTGCGCAGCACGGATGCGGCCGTTCCGCAGCCGGTGCGGTATGCATTTTTCATGCTCGTACTGCTGCTGTTTATGGTCATCCAGTATATGATGCCGCTGGTATCACGCTATGAGTGCAGTCTGAAGGAATATGTGGTGCAGTCGGCAGTTCTGGCAGTCGGCTTTCTGCCGCGCACAGTGCTGATGGTGCTGCTGGAAGCAGCCTGGGCTCTGCTTTTTGTGACTTACTGGCAGTATCTGCTGCCGCTTTATCTGCTGCTTGGTTTTACGGGACCGGGCATGCTGCGTGCACTTCTCTACAACGGGATCTTTAAGAAACTGGAAGCAGGACTGAAGAAACCGGAAGAGGAGAAGGAAGAAGAAACAAAAGAAGAAACAGAAGAGAAATAATAACTTAAGAACATTTTTATATGTGAAAGGAGTTTTTATGAGCGAAAGATGGTGGCAGCGGAGTGTTGTATATCAGGTTTATCCGCGCAGCTTTCAGGACAGCAACGGTGACGGAATCGGTGATCTGAAGGGTATTACCTCCAGACTGCCGTATATTGCGGAGCTCGGAGCAGACGTGATCTGGCTCTCTCCGGTTTACCAGTCCCCGAATGATGACAACGGCTATGATATCAGCGATTACCAGGCCATTATGGAAGAATTCGGCACAATGGAGGATTTCGATGAGATGCTGGCAGAGGCACACCGCCTCGGACTGCATATCGTGATGGACCTTGTTGTGAACCATTCTTCCGATGAGCACCACTGGTTTGTCGAGAGCCGGAAGTCCAAGGACAACCCTTATCGCGACTATTATATTTGGAGAGATCCGAAAGACGGCGGCGCTCCGAACAATCTGGGTTCCTGCTTCGGCGGAACTGCGTGGGAGTATGATGAGGCGTCCGGTCAGTACTATCTGCATCTGTTCTCAAAGAAGCAGCCGGATCTGAACTGGGAGAATGAAAAGGTCCGCGATGAGATCTTCACCATGATGGACTGGTGGATGCAGAAGGGAATCGACGGCTTCCGCATGGACGTCATCAGCCTGATTTCCAAGGATCAGAGTTTCCCGGACTATGAGCCGGATGCAAGCGGCTTCGGCAATCACAGGGAGTGTGCTAACGGTCCGCGCGAGCATGAATTCCTGCGTGAGATGAACAGACGTGTACTTTCAAAATATGACTGCATTACCGTAGGCGAATGCCCGGGTGTCGGCATCGAAGAGGCCAAGGAATATGCCAATATTGACGGCAGTGAGCTTTCCATGGTCTTTGAATTCGATCATGTCAGTGTCGACGTGGATCCGGATCTCGGCCGCTACGGCAAGGTCGTTCCGCTGGATCTTCCGAAGCTGAAGAGTATCTTAAGCAGCTGGCAGACAGGTCTGCAGGGCAAGGCATGGAACAGCCTTTTCTGGGAAAACCATGACCAGCCGCGTGTCGTCTCCAGATGGGGAAGTGATGCAACAGAGGAATTCCGCGAAAAGAGTGCCAAGATGCTCGGTACCTGCCTGCATATGCTGCAGGGAACACCGTATGTCTTCCAGGGTGAGGAACTCGGTATGACAAACTATCCGTGGACATCTGCGGATGAGATCGTGGACTGCGAGTCCAAGGGCAATTATCTGCACTTTGTTAAGGAAGGAATTCTTCCGGAGGCTGAGGCTTTCGATGTGCTTCGTCAGCAGACACGCGACAATGCGCGTACACCGATGCAGTGGGATGCCAGCGAGATGGCAGGTTTCACAACAGGAACACCGTGGAGACCGGTTCATCCGAATCATACAACTGTCAATGCAGAGACAGAACTTGCTGATCCGAATTCCGTATTCCACTATTATCAGAAGCTGATTGCGCTCAGAAAGCAGTACGACATTATTACCAACGGAAGTTTTGAGCTGCTTGAGGCGGATCATCCGGATCTGTTTGTTTATACCAGAACGCTCGGAGATGAGAAGCTTCTGACCGTCTGCAGCTTCTCCGGAAAGCCGGTTGCATGGAAGATGCCGGCTGCATTTGCAGCTGCAGAAACACTGATTTCGAACTACGGAGAGATCAGAACGGATGCCGAAGAGCTTCGTCCGTACGAGGCATATGTGCTCCGGATTGCAGAATAAGGTCATGTAAAAGTCCCGCGCTGCGGCCGTGACGACATACAGTAAGAGCTGCCCCTGCTTCATGACATCAATCATGGAGCAGGGGTATTTTGCTGTCACGGGGAGTGTCATGTGCGGACTCTGCCTCCCTGTCGGCCTGAAAACAGATGAATGGAGTTTGGAATTTGCATGAACGGAAAATGAATCAAAAATGAAGGTGAGAACGATTTCATTTTTTTATTGAAACATCTTGCCATTTAGGCACAATTCTGTTATAAATATCTGTAGGTACGCTGTATTTGGTCAAAATGCACACAGCGATTTCGCGAAAGCAGGATGACCGGATATAAAAAATTGATTTCGGATGCGAAATCAATTCATAACAGTGCACGAGATGCACAAAACAAGGAGGAATTGAGTTATGAGAAGAGCACTGGCAACTGCCACAGTAGCCGGACTGTTTGCAGCCCTTTCTATGGGTGCAATGTCTGTTTCGGCTGATGAGATCCGCCTGTTCAACAACAAGGTAGAGATCAACGAAGGCCTGAACACTCTTGCTGCAAAGTATGAGGAAGAAACAGGTGTTAAGGTTACAATCGAGTCCATCGGCGGCGGCGTTGACGCACAGGCTACTCTGAAGGGTTACTATCAGGGCGGCAATATGCCGGACATCTTCGTCTTCGAAGGCGACAAGGACTACCCGACATGGGAAGGCCTGATGGCAGATCTTTCCGATATGGCATGGGTTGAGGACACAGAAGCTGAGTATACAGTAGATGGTGCTGTTTACGGTTTCCCGACCACAACTGAAGCTATCGGTCTTGCTTACAATAAGGCAGTTCTTGATGCAGCAGGCATCGATCCGGCATCCATCACAGGTCCGGAAAGCATGAGAGCAGCTTTCGAAACTCTGAATGAGAAGAAGGACGAGCTCGGCCTGACAGCTGTCATCGGCTACGGCGCTGAGGCTACAGCTCTTTACTGGTCTACAGGCCAGCATCTGTATGCATCCTACATCGACTCCGGTCTTTCCCGCGACGACACAACCTACATCGATATGATGCAGGCTGAAGGCGGCCCGACATTCGATGACGAGCGTCTCCTTGCATGGGCAGAGATGGTTGCTCTGTTCAATGAGTACTCTGATCCGGATCTCCTGGTCTCCGGTACATATGATCAGCAGGTTCTGAACTTCGCAGCAGGCAAGTATGCTTTCGTTACACAGGGCTCCTGGATCGGCGCTACTATCACAGGCGACGACGCTGAAGCTTACAACGAAGCAGGCAACTTCGAAATCGGCATGCTTCCGTATGCTTTCATCGAAGGCCAGGATACAATCCTTACAAACTCTCCAAACTGGTGGGGCGTTTACAAAGACAGCGAGAATCTTGATGCTGCTAAGGCATTCCTTGAGTGGTGCGCATCCAACGACGGCGGCCAGCAGATCCTCGTTGAAGACTGCGGTCTGATCTCTCCGTACGCAAGCTGCACATACGTTGCTGTTGATCCGTATGCACAGACAATCAGCGACTACACAGCAGCAGGCAAGACATCTGCTTGGCATTGGCTGTCCATGAAGGAAGGCCTTGGCCAGAACGCTACAGCTGTTATCTTCCAGGAGTTCGCAAAGGGTTCCTACGCAGATGCAGCAGAGTTCGCAGAAGAGCTGAAGAGCGCAATCGTAAGCTACTACGCAAACTGATTATCGCAGATCTGTTACATCGGACTGCATGACCGAATGAGGTGACAACTGAGGCGGACGGCTTAACACCGACCGCCTCATTTTTTTCAGAAAACCTCATTTTGTGCAGACACCAAATTAAACCAAGAAAGGTGTTGCTGATATGAACAATAATACAGCCGGAAAGAAGATGCTGTCGATTGTTCTGCTGATCGCGGGCATCATCGCTCTCGGAGCAGCCATCGTGCTGGACATCCAGGGAAGCAAATTTGCCTTCCGCGGAGCACTGCTCATCATCGGAGCAATCGTTATCCTGATCGGAATGTATGAGTTTCCGACAATCGAGCATCATCGTTCCATTATTAATTTTATCTTTCTTTTCCCGCTTCTGTTTACCTTCGCCATTACCGTCATCGTTCCGATGATTCTCGGTATCTTCTATTCCTTTACGGACTGGAACGGCGTCAAGATGAATAACTTTGTCGGTCTGAAAAACTACCAGACAATGTTTAAGGATCCGGCATTCCTCTGGTCACTGCTGCTGACAGTCCTCTTCGTTATCGTGAACATGATTCTCGTCAATGTGATCGGTTTCCTTCTGGCACTGCTCTGCACCAACAAGTTCAAGGGCGTAGGCTTCTTCCGTGCAGCTTACTTCCTTCCGAACCTGATCGGCGGTATCGTCCTGGGTTACATCTGGCAGTTCATCTTCAGTAATGTTCTGATCAAGATGTTCCACCTCAAGTTTTCACCGCTGGCTGATACGAGACAGGCATTTATTGCAATTATCGTTGTCTATATCTGGCAGTATGCCGGCTATATCATGCTGATCTATATCACGGGTCTGACAACAATCCCGAAGGACGTTCTGGAAGCTGCCTCCATCGACGGAGCCAATGCAACCACAACACTCTTCAAGATCAAGATCCCGATGATTGCCGCAACCATCACAATCTGCACCTTCCTGACACTGACTTCTGCATTCAAGCAGTTCGATGTCAACATGGCATTAACAAACGGTGCCGGTGCGATGAAGTTCATGGGCAGAACAATTTCGAACGGCACACAGATGCTGGCTCTGAACATCTATAATACGGCAATTTCTCAGAACAATTATGCACTTGGTCAGGCGAAGGCCGTTCTGTTCTTCATCATCCTGGCAACCGTTTCCATCATCCAGGTTCGTATTTCCAACAGCAAGGAGGTGGAGATGTAATGAAAAAGAAATCTACCACTGTCATTCTGACGATCATCGGCATTCTTGTTGCTGCCTATACGCTGTATCCGTTTGCACTCGTACTGCTGAACTCAGCCAAGAAGTCTACTGATATTGTTTCAAATCCGGTTAGCTTCGTAGGCACAAGCTGGTCACAGTTCACGGAAAACATCAGCAAGGTTGTCAACAACAACAACTTCAGCTTCTGGTCCGCATTCGGAACATCAGCTGTCATCACCATCGTATCACTTGTACTTCTTGCTCTGTTCGGCGGCATGGCTGCATGGGTTATCTGCCGCAACAAGACCAAGTGGTCAACAGCAATCTACATGACATTCATCGCATCCATGATCATTCCGTTCCAGGTCGTCATGCTTGCGCTGATCGCTACCTTCCGTGAAGTCGGTAACTTTGTAGGCATCAAGATGCTGCAGTCTATCCCGGGTATCGTTTTTGCATACTGCGGATTCGGCGGCGCTATGACAGTCTTCATTCTGACCGGTTTCATCAAGGGTATCCCGTATGAGCTGGAAGAGGCTGCCGCAATCGACGGCTGCTCACCGGAAGGAACATTCTTCCGTATTATCTTCCCGCTGTTAAAGCCGGTTCTGACAACCGTTACAATTCTGAACGGTATGTGGATCTGGAATGACTACCTGCTTCCGTCCCTGATGCTTGGACAGAACGGTCCGGTCAAAACACTTCCGGTTGCAGTACAGGCTTTCGTCGGATCTTACGTTAAGCAGTGGGATCTGATCCTGACAGCTGCATTACTGGCAATTCTGCCTATGATTATCCTGTTCATTATTGCTCAGAAGCAGATCATGAACGGTATGGTCGAAGGCGCTATTAAGTAAAAAGGCGGTTTTATTGTGCGAGAAGCAGGAATACTAATGGCTGTCAGCTCCCTTCCGTCCCGTTACGGAATCGGATGTTTCGACAGTGCGGCCTATGAGTTTGCAGACCAGCTTGCGGAGGCAGGACAGAGCCTGTGGCAGATTCTGCCGATTGGTCCGACAAGCTATGGAGATTCTCCTTATCAGGCCTTCTCCACTTTTGCAGGAAATCCGTACTTCATCAGTGTGGACGAGCTGGTTGAGGCCGGCTGGGTAACACGTGAGGAATGTGAGGAGCTGAATGCAGAGACGGATCCGCGGCATGTGGATTACGGCGCTCTTTATCAGAAACGCCGCAGCCTGCTGCGGAAAGCTTATGAAAACTGTGACATCCTCGAAAGTGAGGCATTTGAAGAGTTCTGTAAGGAACAGGCAGAATGGCTGGACGATTATGCGCTCTTCATGGCACTGAAGGATGCGCACGGCGGAGCAGCATGGTCTGAATGGGAACCGGAGCTTGCACTTCGCGAGCCGGACGCAGTCCGAAAAGCGAAGGAGGAGCTGGCGGTTGATGTCCGTTATTATCAGTTCCTGCAGTATCTGTTCTTTACGCAGTTTAAGAAGCTGCTTACCTATGCACACGAAAAGGGAGTCCGGGTGATCGGTGATATTCCGATCTATGTATCTGCAGACAGTGCAGATGCCTGGTCTGAGCCGGAACTCTTCCAGTTCGATGAGAACAGGAAGCAGACAGCGGTTTCCGGATGCCCGCCTGATGCATTTGCACCGGGTGGACAGCTCTGGGGCAACCCGCTGTACAACTGGCCCTATCACAAAAAGACGGGTTACGAGTGGTGGATTCGCAGAATCCGTCACTGCTACAGCACCTGCGATATTCTCCGCATTGACCATTTCCGCGGCTTCGATGAATACTTCTCGATTCCGGCAGGAGATGAGACAGCGGCGAACGGCAGATGGGAAAAGGGCCCGGGTATCGAACTCTTCCGCGCAATTGAAGATGCGCTCGGAAAGAGAGAGATTATAGCCGAGGATCTCGGCTATGTGACCGACAGTGTGCGTCAGCTCGTGAAGGACACGGGCTTCGGCGGCATCAAGGTATTTGAGTTTGCATTTGACTCAAGAGATACCGGTGCAGCCAGAGATTATCTGCCTCACAACTATCCCGAGAACTGTGCGGCCTATACAGGTACACATGACAATGCAACATTAACGGGATGGCTCGGAGAGATTACGGAGGAGGAACGACAGAATGTCAGAGATTATATCTGCTCTGACCTGCCTGATGAGAAGCTGTACTGGCCGATGATCAGCTGCGTGCTCCGAAGTGTCGCCAGAATCGCTGTGGTTCCGATGCAGGATTACCTGGGATTCGGCAATGAGGCAAGAATGAATACACCATCCACATCCGGTACAAACTGGCAGTGGAGAATGCTGCCCGGCGAATTTACGCCGGAACTGATGCAGAAGATCTGCCGGCTGACTGAGCTTTACGGCCGGAGGGTGGATGCATGAGAGGCTTATTCGATCCGAACGGTTCCCTGATGGGTACACTCGAAAAGCTGTCCGATATTGTGTTATGCAATATCATGTTCTGTGTATGCTGTCTGCCGGTGTTGACGATCGGTGCTGCTTTGACGGCATTGCATACATCGATGCAGGCTGTGGTGGCCGGAACTGACAGTGAGGAGCTCGGAGATAATGCGGAGAAGACATTTCTCCGGACCTTTAAAGCAGAATTTGTTCCGTCAACGAAGCTCTGGCTTGTGACTGTTGTCATGATCCTTCTGCTGTTTCTCTACCACGAGGCGGTATGGAGTATGCAGGGTGCGGCGGGACGGCTGTACAGAGTTACCTTTTTTATTCTGCTGTTTCTGTTTCTTCTGGGTGCGCAGTATTTCTTTCCGATTACGGCAAGATTTGAGCTGCCGCTTAAGGGAATCCTGAAGAACAGCTGGCTGCTTTCCATTGCAGCCATTCCCTGGTCTCTGCTGGCGCTGGCCATTGCAGTGTTTGCGGTTTACATCAGCTTTTTCCTGAATCCGAACGGATTCCGGCTGGCGGTGTTTCTGTGGGCAGTCTGCGGATTCGGTCTGGTCGCCTATCTGACAAGTTTCTGTTATCTGAAGGCATTTGAAAAGCTTGGTGTCAGGCTCGGTGCCGAAGATGATGACAGCGGCGAAAAGGCAGAGGGAGCGCTTTTTACGGATGAAAAACACCGGAAGGAAGACCTGCTGGTGTTTGAATCTTCGGTATCAACACCTGACTGGAATAAGAGAGTTGATCCGGAAGAGGAGCGCAGACAGAGGGAATATATCCGCGATTCAAAAGGAAAGAAGCGCAGATAGTTAATTTATCCGTAAGGCAATCGATTTTCTTAAAGAATCTGTTTTGTGCCGAAAGCAAGGGCACAAAAATTTCAGCAGGGAGGAAGTATTATGGCTTCAATTTCTTTTAGAAACGTAACGAAGATCTATGAAGGTGCCAAGACCCCCGTCGTTCCGAATCTGGATCTGGAGATCGCAGACAAGGAATTCATCATCCTCGTTGGTCCGTCCGGCTGCGGAAAGTCCACGACTCTTCGTATGATCGCCGGTCTTGAAACAATCAGCTCCGGTGAGCTGTACATCGGTGACCGCCTTGTCAACGCAATTCCGCCGAAGGATCGTGACATCGCAATGGTTTTCCAGAACTACGCTCTGTATCCGCATATGACGGTTTACAACAACATCGCATTCGGTCTGAACCTTCGCAAGATGCCGAAGGATGAGATCGACAAGCGCGTACATGAGGCTGCACAGATCCTCGACCTTGAGCAGCTTCTGAACCGCAAGCCGAAGCAGCTGTCCGGCGGCCAGAGACAGAGAGTTGCCCTTGGTCGTGCAATGGTTCGTAACCCTGCAGTCTTCCTGCTTGACGAGCCGCTGTCCAACCTGGATGCAAAGCTTCGTACATCCATGCGTTCTGAGATCACAAGACTTCACAGACGTCTGGACACAACCTTCGTCTACGTCACACATGACCAGACAGAGGCTATGACAATGGGCGATCGTATCTGCGTTATGAAGTCAGGTATCATCCAGCAGTATGATACTCCGCAGGTACTTTACGATTCACCGGACAACCTGTTCGTAGCAGGTTTCATCGGCAGCCCGCAGATGAACTTCCTCGATGCAGAAATCAAGGAAGAAGGCGGCAAGCTGTATGCAGTTGTTAAGACAGAGCAGACAGACAAGCTTCTCATCCCGGATGACAAGTGCGCAGCTCTGAAGCCGTATATCGGCAAGACTGTTACTCTCGGTATCCGTCCGGAGCACTTCGCTGATGTTGAGCAGGTTGCTGATGACAACTATCTCACAGCTAAGGTTGACTTCCGTGAGCTTCTCGGCGCTGAGTACAACCTCTATGTCGAGCTCGGCGATACAAAGGCAATCGTCAAGATTCCGTCTACACAGAGAATGCCGGAAGGCGATGTCGTCAAGATCCCGGTTCTCCTCAGAAAGATGCACTTCTTCGACAAGGAGACAGAGAGAGCAATCTGCCACTGATCTATACGGAATCGATCCATACAAAACAAAAAAGAATCCGCAGCACTTCAATGAAGTGCTGCGGATTTTGGCTCTTCAGGCATCACTGTGGGTAAGAAATGCCTGAATCTCCAGTAACTA
>JAUNAG010000161.1 GCA_030527685.1 Lachnospiraceae bacterium
AGAAAGGGCGGATAAAAGCAGATTGCTTCTCTCTTCACAGCGGGTGCGCTTCATGATACGATAGTCGAATTGAGGAGAAGAAAACATGCGTCAGGTGCATTTTCCTTAAAGATGTGTTTCTTTTAAAATACGATCAAAACGGCGGAGGTTTTGCGCATGAGTGCGGAAAAACATATGTGGTGGAAAGAAGCGGTCATCTATCAGATCTATCCGAGATCTTTCTCTGACAGTAACGGAGACGGTATCGGCGATCTGAACGGAATTACATCCCGTTTGGATTATCTGGAGAAGCTGGGTATTGACGTGATCTGGCTGTCACCGGTTTATCAGTCACCGAATGACGACAACGGCTACGATATCTCCGATTACCGCGATATTATGACGGAATTCGGCACAATGGAGGACTTCGACCGTATGCTGGCCGAGGCACATAAACATCACATTAAAATTGTGATGGATCTGGTTGTGAATCACACCTCCGATGAGCATCGCTGGTTTGTGGAGAGCCGCAAGTCAAAGGACAATCCGTATCGTGATTACTATATCTGGAAGGATCCGAAGGACGGCCGTGAGCCGACGAACTGGGAGTCCTGCTTTAGTGGTTCCGCATGGAAGTATGATGAGACAACGGGACAGTATTATCTGCACTGCTTCTCACCGAAGCAGCCGGATCTCAACTGGGAGAATCCGAAGGTCCGCGATGAAGTCTTCGACATGATGAACTGGTGGTGCGAGAAGGGCATTGACGGCTTCCGCATGGATGTCATCTCGATGATCAGCAAGGAGCAGTCCTATCCGGACGGTCCGCTGAAGGACGACGGCATCTATGGCGATATGTTCCCCTATGTATGCAACGGTCCGCGTGTGCATGAATTTCTGCAGGAGATGAACCGCCGCGTTCTTTCAAAGTATGACATCATGACAGTCGGCGAGGCAGCAGGCGTGACCCTTGAGGAGGCAAAGAAGTATGCCAATGAAGAAGGAACAGAGCTTGGCATGGTGTTCCACTTCGAGCATACAGACGGTGCCAGCGAAGGCAGAAATGTGATCGGCAAGTGGAACTATCAGCCGCCCAGAATGCCTCATATCCGTCAGATCCTGAACAAGTGGCAGACGGGGCTGGAGGGCAAAGCGTGGGGCAGCCTCTACTGGGATAATCATGACCAGCCGCGCGTGGTCTCCCGATTCGGAAACGATGCGCCGCAGTGGCGTGTTCTTTCTGCGAAAATGCTGGCGACGGTCCTTCACATGATGAAGGGAACGCCCTATGTCTACCAGGGCGAAGAGTTCGGCATGACCAATATGCACTTTGCCTCTGTTGAGGACTGTAATGATATTGAAGCGGTTAATGCCTACAACCAGTATGTTGTGGAGCAGAAGATCGTGGATGAGGAAACCATGCTGAAGTGCTTTGATGCGGTCTCACGCGACAATGCCAGAACACCGATGCAGTGGGATGATTCGGAGAACGCCGGCTTCACGAGCGGAAAGCCGTGGTTTACGGTCAATCCGAATTATAAGGAAATCAATGCGGCTGCGGCACTTAAGGATCCGGATTCGATCTTCTATTATTATCAGAAACTGATCAGCTTAAGACACAGCAATCCGATCATTGTTTACGGTCAGTTCAGACCGCTGCTGGAAGACAGCGAATCTGTCTATGCATATGAGAGAACGCTGGACGGCAGGACACTGACTGTTGCGGCCAACTGGACAGAGCAGGAAGCTGCCTGCGATCTCTTCGACGGACTTGCCGGTGAGGAAATCATTTCCAATTATAAGGAGCATAAGACAGGCGTACTGCAGCCGTATGAGGCAAGAGTCGTCCTGCACTGAGCAATTACAGGGGTTTTTGTGGACATGTCTGCCACGAGGACTTATAATCAACATCAGCCAGAAGAATAAATGACGTAAATGGTCCCAAAGCGGCAGCGGTGCTGCATGCACGCAGCTAAAAAGGACCGGTTTCGGAGGAGTAACATGCAGAAGCTTGTAACAGTAAGAGAGATTTACAAGGATCAGGAAAAATATATCGACACGAAGATCTCGATCGGCGGCTGGATCCGCAGCGTCCGCGGCTCAAAGACCTTCGGTTTCATGGTGGTTCATGACGGCACTTATTTCAACACACTGCAGGTCGTGTTCCATGATAAGATGGAGAACTTCGCAGAACTTTCACACCTGAATGTCGGCGCAGCAGTCATCGTAACAGGTACTCTTGTTGCGACACCGGAAGCAAAGCAGCCGTTTGAGATTCAGGCCGAGACAATCGAGATCGAGGGCAACTCCACATCAGATTATCCGATGCAGAAGAAGCGCCACTCCATGGAGTTCCTGCGCACAGTTCCGCATCTTCGCCCGCGTACCAACACCTTCCAGGCAACATTCCGCGTACGTTCTCTGATTGCCTATGCTATTCATCAGTTCTTCCAGGATCGCGGCTTTGTCTATGTTCATACACCGCTGATCACCGGCTCTGATGCCGAGGGTGCAGGAGAGATGTTCCAGGTTACAACCATGGATCTGCAGAACCTGCCGAAGACAGAAGAAGGCAAAGTAGACTTCTCCGGAGATTTCTTCGGAAAGCCGACCAACCTGACAGTATCCGGCCAGATGCAGGGCGAGACCTTCGCACAGGCCTTCCGCAACATCTATACCTTCGGACCGACCTTCCGTGCAGAGAACTCCAACACGACAAGACATGCCGCAGAGTTCTGGATGATCGAGCCGGAAATTGCATTTGCAGATATTGAAGATGATATGGAACTGGCAGAGGCTATGCTGAAGTACATCATCAACTATGTTCTGGAAAATGCACCTGAAGAACTTGCCTTCTTCAACCAGTTCGTCGACAAGGGACTGCTGGAGCGTCTGCAGCATGTTGCGGCTTCTGATTTCGGTCGCATCACCTATACAGAGGCAATCGAGATTCTGCAGAAGTCCGGTGAGAACTTCGAGTACAAGCCGGAATGGGGCAAGGAACTGCAGACAGAGCATGAGCGCTATCTGACAGAGCAGGTCTTCAAGAAGCCGATCTTCGTTATCAACTATCCGAAGGACTGCAAGGCCTTCTACATGAAGCAGAACGATGACGGAAAGACAGTAGCCGCTATGGACTGCCTTGTACCGGGCATCGGCGAGATCATGGGCGGAAGCCAGAGAGAGGATGACTATACAAAGCTGAAGACACGTATGGAAGAGCTTGGTATGGATCTTTCTCAGTACGACTTCTATCTGGACCTCAGAAAGTACGGCACAACAAGACACGCAGGCTTCGGTCTGGGCTTCGAGAGATGCGTAATGTATCTGACAGGCATGCAGAACATCAGAGACGTCCTGCCGTTCCCGAGAACAGTGGGCACGTGCGAGTTATAAAGTGTGTATAAAGACCCGCGGTGCGGCCATGACGGAGTCATGCGCAGCATGAACGGAGGCATGGACATAGCGCGGGCTAAGCCGTATGAGCAAAAAAGCCATGGAACGAATGTGACAGGGCGATTTGCGAATGCGGCTGGCGATTGCGGGAGTACGAAGTACGGAGCAATCGTCTTTATAATAGCCTGAACCCGCGGTGCGGCCATGACGGAGTCATGCGAATCATGAACTAAATAAAAAATAACAGAGCTGAACTCTTTGGTATAATAGACAGGGAGTTCAGCTTTTACTTTTTTCGAGGTGACTATGGCTTTACAGATCTATGGCGGGACGTCAGCGGCGTCCCGGACGACTGCACTTCTTAACGAGATGATACGACGTTCGATGGCAGAGCCGGAGCGGCGTTTTTTTGTCGTGGCTCCGGAGCAGTCCACAATGGAGACGCAGAAAAAGCTTGTATCCCTGCATCCTCGCAAATGCATCCTCAATCTGGAGGTGACCAGTCTCAACCGGCTCGCGTACCGCGTATTTGCCGAGACAGGTTTCCGCACGGAGGACATTCTGGAGGAGATCGGCAAGACCTTCCTTCTGGAGAAGATTGCGCTGGAGCAGAAGCAGAAGCTGCCTTATCTCGGACGGAATCTGGCAAGGCCGGAGTTCCTGGCAGAGATGAAGTCGCTGCTCTCGGAACTGATGCTTTATGATGTCACACCGGAGCTGCTGGAGCCGATTTTGCGGAAGCAGGGAGCTGTTTCGGAAGCAGATCCTGCAAATGCAGCCGCAGCGGAGGGCAGCGGGCAGTGCGATGCCGGCCGTGCTGCAGAAGTGCAGGAGACAGGCGAAGCAGCAGCCTTCTCAGGCCAGCTGCGTGCCAAGCTTTCCGATATTCTCACGGT
>JAUNAG010000003.1:0-36601 GCA_030527685.1 Lachnospiraceae bacterium
GATCAGAGTCATTGTACTGCGCATCGGATTACCGGTACCGTTTGTCAGGATCTGCGGAACATCGAACAGCTGGATGCCGCCGATCAGGGATGTAATGATAACGTAGACAAGAATCGGACGAAGCAGCGGCAGTGTGATCTTGAAGAAGATCTGCGTAGAGGTTGCACCGTCTACTTCTGCTGCTTCGAAAAGGGATGTATCAATACCCATCATACCTGCCATCAGAAGGATCGTGGTATTTCCGAACCACATCAGGCAGTTCATCATAGCGATGAGGCCGCGCGTACTTCCGGTGTGAGACAGGAACTTATACGGCTGGCTGATAAAGCCCATCTGAACCAGCATGGTATTGATCGGGCCGTTATCTGAAAACAGAGTGAAGAACAGCATTGCAAATGCAGATGCCATGATCAGGTTCGGAAGGTACATAACGGTCTTGAAGAACCGCTGGCCCTTTAAGCGAAGCTGAACATCAGAGAACCACGCTCCCAGAAGAAGTGAAAGGAAGATCTGAGGAATAAAGCACATGATCCAGAGAATCATCGTATTCTTCAGATAAATCCAGATTTCTCCGCCCGAAAACAGTTTGCTGTAATTTGCAAATCCGATAAAATTCGGACCGACCTGGTTCAATCCGGACAGATAGTTTTCGAAAAAGCTGTTATAAATTGTGTTGAACAGCGGAATCAGCTGGAACACAACATAGACCAGAACGAACGGGATCAGAAAAATATAACCCCATTTGTTATATTTGACGCCTTTTCCCCCACTCTTCTTCATAAAGCGTTTGCCTCCTGTTTTGTTTTCTGCCAGATTCTCCGATATCTGTATTTTCATTTTTGATATACGAAGATCCAGTTTTTTGAAAAAGCCGTGCCTGCCTTACGGGCAGGCACGGCTTCATTCTCAAATCATTTTTATGCGCCTAATCTGTCGGCAGCATTCGGAATGTTCAAATTAGTATGTCAGTTCCGGATGCTTCTCTGTAACTGACTGATAGAACAGATCCAGAGCTTCTTCATATGTAGCAGCGCCTTCGAAGTAGTTCTTCATAGCATTCTGGAACTCTTCGTTGCATGTCTGGTCATAGCTGGAGATGTTGCTGAGGTCGATTGTCTCAACGCCTGCTGTGTACATGCCGAGCGGGTTCATGCCGCCAAGGATTTTGCTGGAGTAATCTTCGCTTGCTGCCATCTCATCCATAACGACCTTGTTGTTTACGAAGTCATCATCCTTTTCAACGATATCCTTCATGACTGCATCGTCTGTTGTCAGCTTCAGCATGATATCCTTAACGAGGTCTGCATTGTCTGTACCTGCAGCTGCGCAGATCCATGTGCCGCCCCAGTAGAAGCCCTGCGGTCCCTTAGCAGCGCCCCAGCCGCCGAGGTTAGCGATACTGCCTTCTGTATCAGCAGCCATGCAGAAGTTGATGAGCCAAGCCGGTCCAAAGTAGCAGAATGTCTTGCCGTCCGGATAGAAGCCTGCAGACCAGTCATCGCCCCAAAGCTCTGCTGTGCCTGTCTGTCCTGCATCTACCTCAGCCTTGGACATATCAACCCACTTCTTGATGTTCTCATCGATGTTGATCTTGCCGTCCTCAACCCACTTGGATGTTACGTTGTTGGAGAATACACGGTATGTATCGTTTACGCTGACTGTCATGCGATAGCCTGCTTCAGCAACCTTAGCTGCTGTTTCGTTGTAGGTATCCCAATCAGCAACATACTTCTGAACTTCATCCGGATCATCAGAACCGAAGATTTCCTTAGCTGCTTCTCTGTTGTAGAACAGAACGCCCGGGCAGCCCTGCCATGAAACGCCCTTCAGAACGCCGTTGGAGTCTGTAACGACATCCTTTGTGTACTGATACTGCTTGGAAAGATCTTCATCAGTGATGCCAAGATCTGCAACCGGCATTGTGTAATCTGTGTCAACATACTTCAGAGCGTAGTCAGCCTCAACGAGGAAGAGGTCGATCTTGTCATCAGCAGCTGCCTCAGCCTGAGCCTTCAGAGAAGTGTCAAGATTGTTCTGGTAAGCATTGTCTGTGCTCGGTGTGATATTCCAGACAACTTCTACATCACCGATCTTGCCGTGTGTAGCATCAACTTCTTCGTAATCAGCGTAATGATCCTTGATGCGGCTCTTGAACTCTTCGTTCCAGCAGTAGATGTTAAGCACCTTGCCGCCTTCTTCTGTAGTGTCAGCATAGCAGAAGCCTGCGGACAGTGTAGCTGCCATAGCTGCGCAAAGAACTGCGCTGATGACTTTCTTCTTCATAGCAAATCCTCCTTGTTGTGTGGTCTTTGACCGTATAAACGTTGTTTTATGCTTTATCACGAAACTCTCCCGTCAGGCTTTGGGCTTGCCTACCGACTGTCCCGTGATCAGGCTCCCTTCAATGACAACCCTTTCTATCAGGGTTGTCTTCGGACGCTCGATCGTGCTGATCAGCCTGATGGCTGCTTCGCTTCCGATCAGCTCCTTGTTCTGCTGGATGGTAGTCAGCTTCGGGTGCAGCAGCTGTGAGATCTTTGTCCCGTCATAGCCTGCAATCGAAATATCTTCAGGAATCTGTTTTCCTGATTCGAAGATGACATTCCTCCCGCCTATCATTGACGTATCATCCGGATAAAGGATGCATGTCGGCGGATTGGAAAACTTTAAGAGCTCTCTCGTCGCACGTGCTGCTTCCTTTGTCTCCATATAACTGGCTTTTCTTACATAACTGTCCGGAATATCAAGTCCAAGCTCTTCTGTTACGCGATAGAAACTTGCAAGTCTGTCTCTTGTAACAGCTGAATGAGGCTGTCCGTGAATATAGGCAATTTTGCGGTGGCCCTGACTGTAAATGTAGCGGACCAGGCTTTCCATGCCCTGGATATTATTGGAACTCACTGCCGTACAGTTGTGATGCACGTAGTCGATCGTGACAACCGGCAAGGAACTGTTCATCAGATCCTGCACTTCTTTCGAAGTAAAATCCGCACAGACGATGACGACACCGTCAAAATTGCGGTAGAGGCAATGTTCCAGGTAAGACATCTTTCTGTCTTCAAAGCAGGTATTAATAAATGTAATATCATATCCCTGCTTCTCCGCCTGCACCTTGAAGCTGTTCATGACACCTGCGAAATATTCATGTGTCAGACCGATGCCGGCCTCTTCCTCGAACAGCACGCCCAGGTTGAAAGATCTGTTGGTTTTCAATGCCCTTGCAGATGCGTTCGGGAAATATCCAAGCTCATCTGCCGCAGCCCTGATCTTCTTTTTTGTTTCCTCACTGATATCATGATGATCATTCAGTGCCTTGCTGACGGTTGCAGTAGAAACGCCGCACATCTGTGCAATGGTTTTCATCGATACCATATGTTCTGCCACCGCCTTCCTGTCTTCTGCGAAAACTCTTTCTTAACGGTTTGCTTAATCGTTTTCGTGATTTCAATATAGTCCTTTCAATGACAAAATGCAACTGTTTTTTCACATATCGTCAAATTATCCACAAATATTCCATGTTTATTATGCAATTATACCTCAATACAAACAAATAGAAACGCCCTTCGAATTCGTTTAAGTAAATTAAGTCTTATGTTGATTTTCGTGATCTGTCATTTTATTTCACGCAATAATTATTGTCGCGCAATTCATACAATTTAGAACTACGAAATTATTAAATTAAGTAGATTTCTATTGTTTTTCTGCATTTTGACCGCTATAATCAAAGCCATACAATTAACTTAAACGTTTTCGCAGCAGACGTTTCGAATGTCCTGCTCCGAAACAAACTGCTTGCGATACGGACCGACCGGTCCGCACTCCCCTTAATCGGAGGTTTCTATATGAAGTACGGCTTCTTTGATGACAAAAACAGAGAATATGTCATCACATCACCTAAAACACCGCTTCCCTGGATCAACTATCTGGGATCGGAAAACTTCTTCTCATTAATTTCAAATACATCAGGCGGCTACAGCTTCTACAGAGATGCAAAGCTCCTTCGTCTGACAAGATACCGCTACAATAATGTTCCGGGCGACAGCAACGGTCATTATTACTTTATTAAAGACGGCGAATCCTTCTGGAATCCGGGATGGATGCCGTCCAAGACAGCACTTGATTCCTATGAATGCCGTCACGGCATGGGCTACTCCGTATTCAGAAGCACGAAGAACAATCTGGAAGCTGAGATGACAGCTTTCGTTCCAGTCGGCAAGAACTGCGAAGTCAATCGTCTCCGCCTGACCAACACAGGTTCTTCCGATAAAGACTTCTCCGTCTTTTCATATGTAGAGTTCTGTCTGTGGAATGCCATGGATGACATGACAAACTTCCAGAGAAACTACTCCATCGGTGAAGTTGAGATCCACGATTCCACGATTTATCACAAAACAGAATATCGTGAGCGCCGTAATCATTATGCTGTTTACAGCGTCAACGCTCCGATTGACGGTTTTGATACAGACCGCGATTCCTTCCTTGGTGCATATGGTGAAAACTCCGCTCCGGAAGTCGTTGTAAACGGAGCTTCCAAAAACTCCGTCGCAAGCGGATGGGCTCCGGTCGGCTCTCACCATCTGAAGGTTCATCTTGCCCCGGGCGAATCCAGAACTTTCATCTTCGTTCTCGGCTATATCGAAAATCCGGTTGAAGAAAAGTGGATCGGCAGACCGGAAGACGGCATCATCAACCGCGCTCCGGCAGAAGCACTTCTCTCCTCTCTGCAGACAGAACAGCAGATCGAGGATGAGCTTGCAAAGCTAAAGGCTTACTGGGATCAGCTGCTCTCCCGCTTCACCATTCGTTCCGCAGAAGAAAAGCTCGACCGCATGGTCAACATCTGGCATCAGTACCAGTGCATGGTCACCTTCAACATGAGCCGTTCCGCCTCTTATTACGAGTCCGGCATCGGCCGCGGCATGGGCTTCCGTGATTCCTGCCAGGATCTTCTGGGCTTTGTCCATCTGATTCCGGACCGCGCAAGAGAGCGTATCCTGGATATCGCCGCTACACAGTTTGAAGACGGCAGTGCTTACCATCAGTACCAGCCGCTGACCAAGAAGGGCAATTCCGATATCGGAAGCGGCTTCAATGATGACCCGCTCTGGCTGATCGCCTGCACCGCTGCCTATATCAAGGAAACTGCAGATTACTCCATCCTCGACGAGATGACTGCCTATGACAGTGATACAACAAAGGCAACTGTCTTCATGGAACATCTACGCCGCTCCTTCCATTACACAGTGGAGCATCTCGGACCGCACAAGCTGCCGCTCATCGGCCGTGCAGACTGGAATGACTGCCTGAACATGAACTGCTTCTCTACAGAACCGGGCGAATCCTTCCAGACCTTCGGTCCGTCCGAAGGCCCGAACGCAGAATCCGTCTTCATCGCAGGTATGTTCGTTCTTTACGGAAAAGAATATGCTGCCATCTGCCGCTACAAGGGCATGGAAGAAGAAGCTGCATTTGCTGAAAATGCAATCGCAGAGATGGAGAAAACCGTTCTTGATGCAGGTTGGGACGGCGAATGGTATCTGCGTGCTTACGATCACTACAAGAACAAAGTCGGTTCCCATGAATGTGAAGACGGCAAGATCTTCATCGAGCCGCAGGGCTTCTGCGTCATGGCAAAGATCGGTCTTGAAGAAGGCAACTGCTTAAAGGCTATGGAATCCGTCGAGAAATATCTGGATACAAAGTACGGCATTGTCCTGCTGCAGCCGCCTTATCACCGCTATCACGTCGAGCTTGGTGAAATCAGCTCCTATCCGCCGGGATATAAGGAAAATGCAGGTATCTTCTGCCACAACAACCCGTGGATCTCAATCGCCGAGACCGTTGTCGGCAGAGGTGACCGCGCATGGCAGGTTTACACACGCACCTGCCCGGCCTTCATTGAGGATATCAGTGAGATTCACCGCACCGAGCCGTATGTCTACTCTCAGATGATTGCCGGCAAGGATGCTGTCAACTTCGGTGAAGCCAAGAACAGCTGGCTGACAGGTACCGCTGCATGGACCTTCCTGAATGTCTCTCAGTACATCCTCGGCATCCGCCCGGATTATGACGGACTGATTATCGATCCGTGCATCCCGGCTTCCATGGACGGCTTTGAGGCTGAGCGTCTCTTCCGCGGCGTCCGCTATAAGATTCATGTCAGCAACCCGCAGCACGTTCAGAAGGGCGTTGTCTCTCTGAAGGTGAACGGCGAGCAGATCGAAGGCAACAAGATTCCTGCTGCAGCTTCCGGTTCCGAGGAGGTTCTGGTCGAGGTTGTCATGGGCTGATCCGCCTGATTCTGTTTTAAGAGCAAAAGAAAAGGATCTGTCAATTGCATTTACAAGGTTGACAGATCCTTATATATACGATATTGTTAAATGACGTTCTATGAAACTCTTTGAATCCGGAAACGGAAACTGAGAGCGGAGAACACTCTGGAAAACTCAGATTTGATGGGTGCCGAAGGTGTAAGGCCTCCGTAACGGAGACTGAATCTCTCAGGCAAAGGGACAGAGAAATATGCTTTTGCTGTACACGTATATTCTATACGCGTTTTTTCAGGCATAAGTGAACCCTTACTATCAAATAAAAGAGTTTTTCGGAGCGGCTGTGAACAGCTGCTCCTTTTTTGTTGGTAAAAGTCACTTCTTCATGAAGCGAATGGCTTTTATACATTCTTGTATCTTAATAGGGAGGGACACATCTATGTCTAACGCATTATTACCCATTGTTCAGACGATCAACAGTTATCTTTCGGACTACATCCTGTTCTTTCTGCTGATCGCAGTCGGCCTGTTCTACAGCTTCAAGACACACTTTGTACAGGTCCGCTGCTTCGGCGAAGGTATGCGCCAGGTATTCGGAAAGCTTTCTCTTAACGGCGGTTCCCACGGCAAGGAAATGAGTTCCTTCCAGGCACTTGCTACTGCTATTGCAGCTCAGGTCGGTACAGGCAACATCATCGGTGCTTCCGGTGCGATCCTGACAGGCGGCCCGGGTGCGATCTTCTGGATGTGGGTCATCGCTTTCTTCGGCATGGCTACCATCTACGCAGAAGCAACTCTGGCACAGGTTACAAGAGTCACAACTGAGGACGGCAGCATCCACGGCGGCCCGGTTTACTACATCAAGACCGCTTTCACAGGCAAGTTCGGATCCTTCCTTGCAGGCTTCTTCGCTATTGCCATCACTCTGGCACTCGGCTTCTTCGGCTGCATGGTTCAGTCCAACTCCATCGGCTCCACCTTCCAGAACGCATTCCATGTTCCGTCCTGGATCGTCGGTATCTGCCTGGTAGTATTCTGCGGCTTCATCTTCCTTGGCGGAATTCAGCGTCTTGCTTCTGTTACTGAGAAGATCGTTCCGATTATGGCAGGTCTCTTCCTCATCTTCGGTCTGATCGCTCTGATCATTCGTATCAAGTACATTCCGGCAACTTTCGGCATGATCTTCCGCTATGCTTTCCAGCCGAACGCAATCCTCGGCGGCAGCATCGGTACAGCTATTAAGATTGCAGTTACACAGGGTGCAAAGCGCGGCCTCTTCTCCAATGAAGCTGGTATGGGTTCTACACCGCACGCACATGCACTTGCAAAGGTTAAGCACCCGCACGAGCAGGGCTGCGTTGCTATGATCGGTGTCTTCATCGATACATTCATCGTTCTTACACTGAATGCACTTGTTATCATTTCCACTCTGTACACAGCTGACGGCATCCTTGCAAACGGCTATGTCGGAGATGTCACAGAGCAGATCGGCAAGGCTAATCTTGCACAGACCGCTTTCGGAAGTGTCTTCGGAACAACATTCGGCAATGCCTTCGTTGCAATCACACTGTTCTTCTTTGCATTCTCTACGATCCTCAGCTGGAACCTCTTCGGCAAGATCAATGCACAGTATCTGTTCACTGTGAAGGCTACCAAGGTTTACACCATCATTGCTCTGGTATTCATCTTCCTGGGCACACTTGCATCCAACGACCTCGTATGGGAGCTCTCCGATATGTTCAATAACCTGATGGTTATCCCGAATGCGATCGCACTCTTCGCTCTCTCCGGTCTGGTTGTCAAGAGCATGAAATCAGCCAATAAATAATTTACGCCCAACTGACAAATCCTGTTTCGTATAAAAAAAGAAGGAAGCCCGACGGCTTCCTTCTTTTTTAATCTCTGTTCTTATTCGCACTGCATGTACAGCTGCTTTTTTATAATACCGGCCGCCTGCACAAGAAAGCGTGCTTCCCGGCGTGCCGGCCGTATTTTAAAGTTCGTCGTCTGCCAGCTGGCGGATACCGGCTGCTGCCAGTGCCTTCACAGCCTCTTCTCTGTTCTCTGTCTTGATCACAAAGCCGGCTGTTCCCTCATGTCCCGAAAACAGGGCGTAGGTATAATTCAGATTTACACCGGCTTCTCCGAGTGTTTCAAGCAGCCCAACCAGTGCACCCGGACGATCCTCCACCTCAAATGCCAGCACATCTTCTTCCTGGCAGATCAGGCCCTGCTCTTCCAGCACAGCTCTTGCCTTTGCACTGTTGTCTGTGATCACACGCACAATGCCGAATTCCGTAGCATCCGAAACGTTCATTGCCCGCATATTGATCCCGTGTTCCTTCAGTGTCCGGCAGAAAGATGCAAGTGCTCCCGGGTGGTTTCCGATAAATGTTGAGATCTGAATTGCCATTTCTGTTCTCCTTTAATACTTAAATTACGGCAGCTTAATTCCCTTTTTTTCAAATGCATCCAGCAGCAGATCCATCTCGGCAGGAATGCTGATCGGCTCTCCCGCTGCCTTGATTGCGTTGTTGACGTCCTTCAGTCCGTTTCCTGTTACGACAGAAACAATGGAAGCATCCTTCTCAATCAGACCGAGCTCGATTGCCTTCTTGATACCTGCTGTACCTGTTGCGCCGGCCGGTTCTGCGAAGACGCCTGCATTTCTTCCGAGGAGACGCATTGCCTCGAGAATCTCATCATCGGACACATTGACTGTGATGCCGTTCGATTCCTCGATGGCCTTGATTGCCTTGATCGCATTGCGCGGAACACCGACAGCGATCGAATCCGCAATGGTATTCTCCTCCTGCGGTTTCCAGTCAAGTGTGTGAGCCGCTGCTGCCGCATTGATCGGATAGCAGCCGGATGCCTGTACGCTGATCAGGCGCGGCAGACGATCAATGAAGCCTGCTGCATACATATCCTTAAAGCCCTTCCAGACACCGGCGATTGTGCAGCCGTCACCGACTGAAATCGCAACATAGTCTGTCATCTTGAAGTTCAGCTGCTCGCAGATCTCAAGAGCAACGGTCTTCTTGCCTTCCATCAGATATGGATTGATTGCAGCATTGCGGTTGTACCAGCCCCAGCGGTCAATTGCTTCTGCAGAAAGGCGGAAGGTGTCTTCATAGCTGCCCTGTACGGAGATGACATTTGCGCCGAACATCATCAGCTGTGCCACCTTGCCCTTCGGAGCACGGGACGGAACAAAGATATAGGTTGAGAAACCGGCTGCAGCTGCATTTCCCGCAAGGGAGCTTGCCGCATTGCCTGTTGATGAGCAGGCGATTGTGTCCTTGCCTGCCTCTTCTGCCTTCACAACTGCCATAGCCGATGCGCGATCCTTCAGAGATGCGGTCGGATTGATGCCGTCATCCTTGATATAAAGTGTACCGACTCCGAGCAGCTTGCCGAGACGCTCTGCCTCATAGAACGGAGACATGCCGACACGAAGGCGCGGACGCTTGCCGATACCTTCAACCGGAAGGAATTCCATATAACGCCACATGGAGCGCTCATTGCGGTCCATCAGATCGTACTTGGTCAGCTTTGACTTGATATAGTCGTAGTCGTATTCAATATCGAGGATGCCGCCGCAGTCCGGGCAGACTGTCGTATCCGGATGTGCTTCGAAGGTATGTCCGCATAAGGTACATCTTGCATCGATTACATTTTTCATATCGTCTCCCTCGTAAAAACGGGTCTGACCATTTCCGGGCTTTTGGAAGCCAAAAAACGGTCAGACCCGGCTTAATTATTCATGATTCTGCGTGTCCGTATGACGGTTCTTTTATCAAAGGTTCTTCAGCAGGCCTGTTTCTTCATTGAATTCACGGATCAGGTCATCGACCTTATCTGCATCGGCCTTTGCCTCGCCCCATGTATTCTCCTGGTCATACCACAGAGCGTTGAGTTCGTCAGAGGTCTTGCCCTGCTGCTCAACCCATGTGTAGTACTTCAGGTTGTGGACGCGCTTGCGGTCTGCATAGGTCAGCTCCAGCATATTGTCGGTCTTCTCGCCGAGGATATGTGTATGGAAGTCAACTGCTGCCATCTCTCTTGTGTAAGCGCCGTCTTCATCCTGCAGTTCCTTGACGCGGGATGCATACATAACTGCGGAGTCTGTCATGACGGATGCCACAACATCGTTCTCTGTCAGTTCGTAGTACTTTGCCATCTTGATTGCGCAGAGCATGTTTGCGATACCGGAAATACCGAACAGTGACAGCTGGTCGATGGTCTCCTGCGGTACGCCGACGCTCTTCAGATATGCATGGCCTTCCGGCTCGTTGAAGAGTCTGAGTACCTTCTGGGAATCTTCGTCATCGATATCAACAACGAGATCTGTATTCTTAACATTGTGAATCCACGGAACGTGCTTGTCGCCGATGCCTTCGATTCTGTGAGCACCGAAGCCGTTGTCGAGGATGGTCGGGCACTGGAGAGCTTCACCGACACCGAGCTTAGCGGTCGGGAAGAGGTCCTTGATGCGGTCGCCTGCTGCCATGGTTCCGGCGGATCCGGATGTGAAGATGGCGCCTGCGAAGCGGTCATTGTCACCCTTCATATCTGCAAATGCTTCTGCAATTGCATTACCTGTTACATTGTAATGCCACATGTAGTTGCCCATCTGCTCGAACTGGTTGAAGATCATGCAGTCCGGACGTGCGGAAAGTTCATGTGTCTTGTCAAAGATTTCCTTGACGTTTGACTCGGAGCCCGGTGTAGCGATGATTTCGCTGGCGATTGTCTGCAGCCACTCGAAGCGCTCACGGCTCATGCCTTCCGGAAGGATGGCGATGGAATAGCAGCTAAGGAGTGCGGAGTTGAATGCGCCGCCGCGGCAGTAGTTGCCTGTAGACGGCCATACAGCCTTATGATAGGAGGAATCGAACTGTCCTGTTACAAGCGGAGGAACCAGGCAGCCAAAGGATGCGCCGACTTTGTGGCAGCCGGTCGGGAAATACTTGCCGACCATCAGCATGATCTTGGCCTTGACGCCGGTCAGTTCAGACGGAAGTACGATGTAGTTCGGCTCATGGAACAGACCGCCGAATTCCTTTCTCTCGTTCTTCCATGTGATACGATAAAGATTCAGCGGATTGACATCCCACAGGCCGACATTCTTCAGCTGTTCACGAATCTTCTCGGGAATCTTATTCGGATCCTTCATCTCCGCAATTGTCGGAATGATGATCTTCTGTTCACGTGCGCGTTCGATGTTATGCTTTCTGCCTTCCGCATTAATCGCAAGATCTATCATGCTCATTATAAGTTCCTCCTTCGCTGATTTGTCTAAGTTACACAGAATTTCCGTCCGGAAATATGTTTCGTTGTTGGAATTTTAGCACGATTTCCGACACATTGCAATGCAATGTCAGAAAAAATGTTAGTTAGTTGAACTTTTTGTTATCACGCTCTGATTTCTCGCAAAATACTGATTTTGCGGCCCATTTTTCGCAATCAAAAAGTTTTTTCTGTTTCCTAAAAATCTTTTAGTAATTCTATTGCAAAAAGCACTGCGGGTGATATGATAGGGGTATCAGAAATCGTATTTTCACAATCATTATGTCGTTTGCGGGACTCCCGGAAACGGCCTGTTCCGCATAGTCGATATTGGCAGGAGGCTAAATCATGAACAGAACCAATAACGCTGAAATGGCATTTACAATGAATCACATTCCGCCTTCAAATGACAAATGGCTCTCTCTTATGGAGCCGGATGAAGTCAGAAAGGCGCTCCGCTTCCACCGCTCTTTCCCGCAGTACGAGGTTACACCGCTTCATAATCTGAAGCATATGGCTGACTACCTCGGTGTCCGCGGTCTTTATGTCAAGGATGAGTCCTATCGTTTCGGACTCAACGCCTTCAAGGTTCTCGGCGGTTCCTATGCAATGGCAAAATACATTGCAAACAAGACCGGCCGTGACGTCAGCGAACTTCCCTACTCCGTTCTTTCTTCAAAGGAATTCCGTGATGAGATGGGCTGCACAACCTTCTACACCGCAACTGACGGCAACCACGGCCGCGGCGTTGCCTGGGCTGCACATCAGCTTGGTCAGAAGGCTGTTGTCCGTATGCCGTGGGGTTCTTCTGAAATAAGAAGAAACAACATCGCAAAGGAAGGTGCCGAAGTCACCATCGAGGATCTTAACTATGACGACTGCGTCCGTCTCGCTTCTTCTCAGGCTGAGGCAGATCCGAACGGTGTCATCGTTCAGGATACGGCATGGCGCGGCTACACAGATATTCCTTCCTGGATTATGCAGGGTTACGGCACACTTGCCATCGAGGCTGACCGTCAGCTTCTTGCCTACGGCGTCGAGCGTCCGACTCACATCTTTGTGCAGGCAGGTGTCGGTTCTCTTGCAGGTTCCGTCATCGGCTACTTCGCAAACCAGTACAAGGGCAACGAGCCGATCATGACAGTCGTAGAAGCAGGCTCCGCAGCCTGCCTGTACCGCTCAGCTGCAAAGGGAACAGGACAGACCGTCCGCGTCACCGGCAAACTCGATACCATCATGGCAGGTCTTGCATGCGGCGAGCCGAACAGAATCGGCTGGGATATTCTCCGCAACCACGCTGCCGGCTTTGCTTCCTGTCCGGACTGGATGAGTGCAAAGGGCACAAGAATGTACGGTGTGCCGCTGGCAGGTGACGATACCATCATCTCCGGCGAGTCCGGTTCTGTCACAATGGGCTTCCTCGCTTCCATCCTTCGCTATCCGCAGTATGAGAGCATCCGCGAAGAGCTGAAGATCGACAGCCGTTCCAAGATCCTTCTGATTTCCACAGAAGGCAATACCGATCCGACCAGATTCCGCGAAGTCGTCTGGGACGGTCTCTACGGCGTCCGTCACAGAAATGAAGCTGTTGTCTGATGATCTCCGATCTTCTTTGAACTGTAATCAATTTCTCCCCGAAATGATAAATGCCCGGAAAGACGAAAACTTTCCGGGCAGCAAAAAATCCGGCGACCGTTTTCATAACAGTCGCCGGATTTTTGTCAGCTGAATTTGAAATTAAAACAGATCCGAAATACGGATGTGACGTGCACATCTTCCTCCGCGGTCAGTTAATTACAGATTCTCCTTCATGAAGCTTTCGATTGCAGCTGCTGCAGCTTCTTCATCTTCACCTTCGATCTTGAAATCAACAGTCTCGCCCTGCTTTGCGCCGAGGCCCATAACTGCGAAGATCTTGGTAGCATTGCCGGACTTTGCACCCTTGGAAATGGTAACAGCGCTCTTGAAGCCCTTAGCGAGCTTTACAAGTTCACCTGCCGGTCTGGCGTGAATACCTTCTGCATCACTGATCGTATAACTAAATTCTTTCATCGGAATCATCTCCTTTTCAAAAAAGTGTTTGATTTATTATAGCACGATCACAGCAATTAGCCTACTCAAAATGCAAAAGTCTCAAAACTCTTTGCCGTTCTCAGCGCTTTTTTGTTCATTCAGGCAATGAAACAAGCACCATCTCATCTCCGGCCTTCAGAACTCCGCCCTTCAGCACTCTGGCGAAAACGCCTTCTCTGGGCATAATACAGTCTCCCATAATCTTATAGATCTCGCAGCCGCTGTGGCACTGCTTTCCGATCTGTGTAATCTCAAGAAGCACCTCGCCGCTCTGCAGTCTTGTTCCGACCGGAAGTGTGCGGAAATCAAAGCCGCTGACCAGCAGATTCTCGCCGAAAGAGCCGTAATGAATCGGCGCACCTTTTTCAGCGAACGCCTGATACTTTTCATAGGAAAGAAGTGAAATCTGACGATGCCATTTTCCGGCATGCGCGTCACCCTTCAGGCCCCACTCCTCCATTACCTCCGCTGACTCGACCGCTTCCTTCTGCGTGCCCTTTTCCCGGCTTATATTAATAGAAACAATTGTTCCTTTTCTGTTTTCCAACAGTTCTCTGTTATCTGCCACAGTTTGATGCCTCCCCTGTCAGAATCTCAAGTCCATGCTGCAGTGCAGGCAGGATAAACTCCAGACTTTCCCGTACCGCCTTCGGGCTTCCCGGAAGATTTACGATCAGTGTCTGTTTTCTGATACCGGCTGCCGCACGGCTCAGCATCGCTCTGTTTGTAAACTGCATGCTGTAGGCACGAATCGCTTCCGGAATCCCCGGAACCTGTCTCTCTGTTATATCCAGTGTTGCCTCCGGTGTGACGTCACGAACAGAAAAGCCTGTTCCGCCTGATGTCAGAATCAGATCCGCCTCATTCCGGTCACAGATCTTCTGCATCGCATCGGAAAGCATCTTCCGGTCATCCGGCAGAATCTGCACAGCATTTACCTCATAACCGGCTTCCTTCATAATACGGGCAGCCTCCGGTCCGCTTAAATCTTCTCTTCGACCCTCATAGCTGCTGTCGCTCGCAATAATTATACTGACTCTCATAGACATATCCATCAGCTCCTTCCATGAACTATCAGTATAACATAAAAGCAGACAAAATACTGACAATAAACAACAGGTTGAATAAATGACATGCTTCCGTTATAATACAGGTACATTTCTATCCATTATCAGGTTTTGAAAAGAAAGGGGTTATTAATGATGAGAAAATCTTATCTTCGCACCGCAACTACTGTTGTTGCCGCAGCCTCACTGATCACATCTGCAGCAGTTCCGGCTTTTGCAGCAACCGATGCCAATGCAGAGCTGGTTTCAGAAGCAATCACAAACACATTCGTTCCGGATGAGGTAGCAGCTTCCTACAAGGTGATCTCCGATATCGTTTCTGACGGTGTCTTCTCTCTGGCTGTCAATGCCACACAGAACGGCAGTGATTCATCCGAATCCTTCAAAATCGATGCTGTCTACGCACAGGATTATAAGGCAGGTGAGCAGTCCATAAGCGGCACTGCTTCCGTCGGCGGAGTAAACATCCAGTTCCAGGAATATCTCAATGATACAATGCTCGCAATTGCCTGCCCGGTTCTGATGACAATTCCGGTATCCTACAACTATACCAATGAGAATATCACCGGCGCTCTTGCCGGCTATGCTGATCAGCTCGCCATGGTCAATAAGGCAATCCGCGATGTCCGCGATGCTCTCGGCACAGGTTTCGACAACTTCATCAAGATCAATCCGGAATATACAAAGCAGCTGGAAGCTGTTGTCGCTGACAAGGAATTCACAAAGATCGACAGCAAAGAGCTGACAGCCGGAAGCACCACTGTTAACTGCGACGGCTACAGACTGGAGCTGACACAGGCCGATATGTCTGCAATCTTTGATGCTCTGCTGAACGGACCGCTGACAGAAAACGGTATGACCATCGCACAGCTCGCATCCCTGGCTGATTCCTACGCATCTTCTGTGTCAGATGAAGTAAACTTCTCTGATATCGTCACAGAGCTTTCTTCCGCATCTGCTGAAATCGGTGATCTTTCCTACGATTTCTATGTAGGTGACGGCAAGCTTCGTGAGTACAGCGTCACAGGTTCTTTCGGTGAAGAAGAAGGAACTCACACCATTCACATGCTTTTCGAAGGTGATGAGTATGCATGGCACAACACAACCATCAAGGCTGACGACGAAGTTGTTGTTCGTCTGACAACAACTGAGGAAGGTTCCAATGTCACCTATACTCTTGCAACTGACTATGAAGATGCAGTAAGCTTCTCCATCAACAAGGAAAGCGGTGACTTCACACTCGCTGCCGACGGCGAATCAATCAACGGCAAGCGTGAAGTAACAGATGATTCCTACGCTGTTGTCCTCAATGTGGAGGGTGTCAACTTCGGTTACGCTCTCAGCAACAATGCATCTGTTGAAAAGATCACAGGTGAAACGCTTGAGGTAACAACTGCTTCTGAGGAAGAGCTTCAGTCCACTCTGGGCACACTGATCTCTATGTTCACAGGTGAATGATTCCGGTGACATTGTCATCTCATCTGATGTGAAGCAAGGGAGAATCATTTATATTGAAGCGTTATCTGAATGCTATGAAAAAATGGATTACTTTTCTGCTCGCAGAACTCAAAAAGGGGATGAAACTCATCCCCTTTTTTTCAATTTCTGCGGCAATTTCAGCTGCCGCTGTTCTTCTTGCGGCTGTTCTTTTCTGCACCTTTTCCAACGAGAGCACAATCCTTCCGAAAGCCAGAATCGGCATTGTTGTCACAGATCAGCAGCTCGTGCTTTCCGATGACGACGATTCCGGCACCGCTTCGGAAGAAGCTTTGAAGGACGCCTCTCCCGGCCTTATGACCGGACTGGCCGTTCAGCTCGCCGGATCAATGGAATCCGTCAATGCCCTCGGAGAGCTTTCTCTGATGAAAGTTGCCGAAGCCGAAGCTGCCCTTGCAGACGGTTCGGCTGATCTGGCTGTCTATCTCAGTCCTGAGACCTACGATGACATCAATACCGGTGTCAATACGCCTGTCTCAATCCGTATGAGTGAGGCTGCCGCTTCTCTGAAGCAGAACCTGTTCGCATCTCTGATTTCATCTGCCATGCGTATGCTCCGCTCAGTGGAAGCGGTTGTCTATTCTCCGGCTTCCGTCGAAGAGCAGTATCCTCTGGTATCGGACGCAGCGGCTGTCGGTGATGATCTCTTCAAGACCTGTCTGAAGATGATACTGGGCAGAACCTCTCTGTGGAATGAGATCTCGGTCTCTGCCTACGGTTCTCTGAGTATGCTGCAGTTCTATCTGACAACCGGCATTGTGCTTCTGCTGTTTCTGTTCGGACTTGGCTTTTCCTCATTCTACACAGATTCCGAGAACACCGTGCTGCGTATGCTCGCCCGCACCGGCGTCGGCCGTGTTCCACTGTCTTTTGCAGTATATCTGGCCGTCTGCACATCCTGGCTCGCCTTTGAAAGCATCCTTGTGTTCCTGGTGCAGCTTGTATCGGGAGCCTATACACAGGTAAATGCAGCCGAAGCATTATCCGTTCACATCATCGCTCAGGCTGCTGCAGGCGCTCTTCTGCCGGCTCTGACCGGCACACTGCGGATGATCCCGGCTATGCTCTGCATCGCCCTTCTGCTGGCAGCTCTGCAGCATCTGACGGGCGTCTTTCTTCCGTCACAGGCGCGCGGCCTCTTCTGGCTTCTGCTTACAGTCTGCCTGTTTGTAATCGGTGGCGGTATTCTGCCGACAGCTTATCTGCCGTCTGCCCTGCGCGGCGCAGCAGAACATCTGTCCCCCGTCATCCTGTGTCAGCGTCTTTTAGCCCCGGGACTGTTTCCGGACCGGGCTTCTGCCGCCGGTCTTTCAGTCTATCTCACGGTTCTCCTGATGACCTGTGTCCTGCTTCTGCCGGCTCTGCTGCAGCACGCACGGAACAGGGATGAACGCAGCATGCTGCTGTCTTCCGCCAAAGCCTCTGAAAAAGCACAGCCTGCTCAGACAGCTGCAGACCAGAACGCACTTCATGAGTCTCTGACGCTTTCCGGTACAAAGCACAGAGCTTCCGGATTCCGTTCTCTCGGACTCCGTTTCCGTCTTCTGCTCCGCAGACAGCTTCGGAGACCGTCCTTCTTTGTGGTATCCGTCCTGGCTCTCTGCTTCCAGTTGTTCCTGGTGTCGATCGCTCTGCCTTATGCTGATAATACCGGCATCGGTCTGTACTGTGCAGACAGCACCCGCGCCAAAGCCGTAACGGACATTCTCTTAACATCACCATCCTGCTATCGTTATACCGCTTATTCCTCAAGGGAAATGCTGGAGCAGGATGTTGCCTCCGGAAAACTCGATGCAGGTTTTGTTCTGGATGAACACCTCGATACGTTTGCAGAAACAGGCTCAATGGAGGGAAATGTCGATGTGATCTATTCCTCCTTCAGTACCAAGTATGCTTCAGCCGAGGAGGAAGTCTTTGCGGCTGTTCTGGACGTCACCATGTCCGATACCGTACACCGTCTGGCTGCAAAGGGAAGAATCTTCGCAGAAACATCCGGCGAGGCAGAAGCTGCTCTGCTTGACGTCTCAAAGCGTTATCTGGAAAGTGACGCACTGTTTTCTCTTCGATATGAGAATCCGGCGACCGGAGACGTTCTGGATGCGGATGAGCTGGCAGAGCTTTATAACGTGAATACAGCTATGACAGACGTCACGAACAGCACTTCAAATATGACTTCGGAAAATCCTGAGGAGCCTGCTGACGGTACAGCAGCAGGAGGAAAAACTGTCGCTGCAGATACCGCAGACAATGCTGCAGGAACTGCCGCTCTTGCAGAAATCATCCTGTTTGCAGCCGCACTCTTTTTCGCAGCTGCCCGATTCTCGGACACAGGCAGAAATTTCGCACAGGCGCTTCGCTCCCGCACACGTTTCCTCTGGTACTTCTCGGAGGCTCTGCTGCCGCAGCTGCTCTTCGGAACAGCTTTGCTTGCAGTTATGTACTGCAGCGGTCCGCTCCGTTCTCTGTCGCTCCTGCAGCTCTTTCTGGTGTGGTGCATCGGCGTTCCGCTGACCGCACTCTGGAGTGCCTGCTTTGCCTCTCTGTTTCACCGTGAGCAGCTTTATCTCTTCGCTGCAGCCTCTGTCCTGATTCTCGGCGCAGCATTTGCCATGAGCACAGATTCAGCCGCCCTGCACATTCTGACACGCAGAATCGGGTGGCTGCGGGTACTGTTCCCGACAGCATGGACGAGCTTTGTACTTTAAGGAGTTTTATATGGATCAGACATACAGAATTGAACACGTCTCCAGATTCTACGGAAAGAAAGAAGTGCTGAAGGACATCACTTTCACGGTTTCCTCCGGAGAATGTGTCGGAATTGCCGGCAGAAACGGCATCGGAAAAAGTACGCTCTTCCGGATTCTGGCCGGACTGGATCAGCCGCAGGGCGGTTCCCTGATCTGCTTCGGACAGGATCTGCGAAAGAAACCGTCCGGTTTCGGACAGCTGACCGGCTATGTACCGCAGACCAATCCTCTTCTGGAAGAGCTCTCTGTGCGCGACAATCTGCAGCTCTGGAAGGGAGAAAAAGTTACAGGCACAGAACCTGAGCTGCAGGCTCTGCAGCTGCAGGAACTGCTTCCGCAGAAGGTGTCCCGCCTTTCCGGCGGTATGAAACGCCGTCTTGCCATCGCCTGTGCGATCTCCGGAAAGCCTCCTGTCCTGCTGATGGACGAACCCACCTCCGCCCTTGATCTGTATCACCGCCGGATCATCTACGACTATCTGGACGCCTACAGAAAGGCCGGCGGACTTGTCATCCTCTCCACCCATGACATGGAGGAGATGGAGCTCTGTGACCGTCTTCTGCTTCTGGAGGACGGCTGCCTCGAAGAGGTCCTTCCGGATGAAGCAGCCGCAAGAATCTGCAGGATTCCGACTGCCTGAAACAAACGTTTGACAATCTTTTTTACTGCGCATCATAAATGATGCATCTTCTTTCAGACACACAAAAAAGACGCCCAAAGGGCGTCTTTTTTTGTGTCCATAACTGAATTCATATCCAGGATCACGTAATCTGCATATGATTTCAAAACATTTTAAAAAGCATCGCGAAGTGAAATCAGAAATGAAAATCTCCCGATTTTCCTCCTGTCTTTTCCGCAAGATGAATCTCTTCGATCACCATTCGTTTATCGATGGCCTTGCACATATCATAGATTGTAAGAAGCGCAACAGATACACCTGTCAGTGCTTCCATCTCCACACCGGTTTTACCGTGGTTGCGAACGACACAGGTCGCCTCGATGTAGCCTTTCTCAGGCACCTCCTTGAGATCAATCCTGCAGCTGTCCAAAGGCAGAAGGTGGCAGAGCGGGATCAGCTCTGCTGTGCGCTTGACAGCCATAATACCTGCCACTCTCGCAACACCGAGCACATCTCCCTTTTTTACCGTTCCGGCCATGACTGCTTCCATCGCCTCCGGGCTGACACGGATTCTGCCGACTGCTTCCGCACGGCGTTCCGTAACCTGCTTATCGGAGACATCCACCATAATGGCATCTCCTGCTTCGTCAAAGTGGGTCAGTTTCTGTACCTGTTCTTCTGCCATTGCCGTTCACCCTCTATGAAATCAACTTAAGAGATCTGCTTAAGCCTCCAGCTCCTTAGCGAGCTTTACAACACGGCTGGTGCCGAGTCTCTGTGCGCCGAGCTCAAGGAACTTCTCTGCATCCTCAAGAGTCTTGATTCCGCCGGAAGCCTTCATCTTTACATTCGGTCCGACATGCTTTGCGAAAAGAGCGATGTCTTCGAATGTAGCGCCGCCTGTACCGAAGCCTGTAGAGGTCTTGATGAAATCTGCCTTTGCGTTTGTAACGCATTCGCAGAGACGGATCTTCTCTTCATCTGTCAGGAAGCAGGTCTCGATGATGACCTTCAGGATCTTATCGCCGACAGCTTCCTTAACAGCTGCGATTTCTGCTTCCACTTCATCAAAACGGCCGTCTTTTACCCAGCCGATGTTGATGACCATATCTACTTCGTCTGCGCCGTTTGCGACAGCATCGGAAGCCATGAAAACCTTGGCAGCCTGTGTGTCATAGCCGTTCGGGAAGCCAATGACTGTGCAGACCTGCATCTTGTCACCGACATATTCCTTTGCCTGCTTCACATAGGAAGCCGGGATGCAGACAGAAGCTGTGCTGTACTTGATGGCATCGTCACAGATTGTGCGGATATCATCCCAGGTAGCTGTCTGCGCAAGAAGTGTATGATCTACGTGTGAAAGAATTTCTGAAATATTCATTGCTGTCTCACTCTCTTTCGTTTGCTTTACTGAAGGCTCTCAACCAGCTCTGCAATTGCTTCTGCAGAATTGAAATTCTCCGGAATCATGTCCTCCATACCGATTTCGATATCAAAAGCATGGTTCAGTTCATTGACAAGTGTAATGACATCCAGTGAATTCAGGATGCCTGCATCGATCAGTTCATCCTCAGCTGCATAGTCAACTCCTGCTCTGATTCCTTCCAGAATGCTGATAATCTTATCCAAAATTAAAACTCCTCCTGTAATTCAGTTTATTCGCTGTTATAACTTGCAATACTCGCGAAACAGTCTGCATGACTCACAGACTTTTACAAAATTGTAACACATTTTAAAGTATTGTAACAGTCCCTAATTTCCAGCCCATTTTGGGGCATATTCCTATCGTGCGAGCACAAAGCTTTGCGGAACATTTTTATATCCCGGGAATTTCAAAAAATTTCCCCGGATATAAAAACCGGTGCGCGATTTTTCGCACACCGGTCACTCTTCTTCTCTTCACCTGTTTTCAGATTCAAAAGCAATGCTTTTCTGAAATTCCGTCTCAGGCTGCGTCTCAGACGACTGCAACAACCTCGATCTCAACACGTGCATCCTTCGGGATTGCAGCTACCTGGAAAGCAGCTCTTGCCGGATACGGAGCCTCGAAGAACTCTGCGTAGACGCCGTTCATAGCGCCGAAATCAGCGATGTCCTTCAGAAGAACTGTTGTCTTTACGACATTGCTCATGTCTGCGCCTGCTTCCTTCAGGATGTTGCGGATATTGGTCAGAGACTGTCTTGTCTGGCTTTCAATATCTTCGCCTGCAAATGCGCCGGTAGCCGGATCAATCGGAAGCTGTCCGGATACATAGATTGTATTGCCGGCCTTGACTGCCTGAGAATACGGTCCGATTGCTGCAGGTGCATTTTCAGTATGAATTGCTGTTTTGCTCATCTTTTCAATTCCTCCAAAATCAATTTATTCAGCGTGACCAGTGTCAGCGCTTTACATAGGTGCCTGGATGCTCAGCTGTCGGTACACCGTCATGTGCGGCAAGCACGCCGTTGACATAGACGAAACGCGCGCGTCCGGATACTTCCATACCCTCAAACGGCGTATAATCGACATTCTGTGTCATCTCAGAAGCACGAATGACCCACTTTACGTTCGGATCCCAGACTGTTACGTCCGCATCAGATCCTTCGAGCAGAGCGCCCTTCTGTGGATACATGCCGTAAAGCTTAGCCGGATTGGAGCTCATCAGACGGCAGTATGCATTCGGATCCAGATCGTCTCCGAAGATATGCATCATCATCACCGGTCTGTGCTCAATTCCCGGAGCGCCGTTCGGAATCTTTGTAAAGTTTCCGATACCTGCCTTCTTCTGCGTCTCATAATTGAAACTGCAGTGGTCTGTAGCGATCGTATCCACTTCTCCTGTCAGAACCGCAAGCTTCAGCGCTTCGATATCCGCTTTCTTGCGAAGCGGAGGGCTGCAGACATATTTCGCACCCTCGAAGCCTTCTTTGCTGTAGTTGCTGTCATCCAGCAGCAGATACTGTGGGCAGGTCTCGATATACACGGTCTGACCATGTGCTCTTGCCTCTCGGATCTCCTCCAGTCCGAGCTTTGTGGAAAGGTGTACCACATTGATCGGCATATCGGCAAGCTTGCCGAGGTAGCAGAAACGGTTGACTGCTTCTGCCTCTACCTCTGCCGGACGGCTCAGCGGATGCGCTGAGGGCTCTGTATGGCCTTCTGCGAGCTCTTTCTGCTGCAGCTCTGTTACCAGGCCGCCGTTCTCGCAGTGGCATCCCAGAATGCCTCCAAACGGACGGATTGCATCCAGAATCTCCAGAATTTCCGCATCAGATACAGCTGTGTCATAAGCCATATAGACCTTGAAGGATGTGACTCCGGCTTCACGAAGTGCCGGAAGATCCTTCTTTGTCTGCTCGTTCCAGTCACAGATCGCCATGTGAAAGGCAACATTGGTATGCGACTTGCCTTCCGCCTTTTTCTGCCAGGTTTGCAGTGCATTCAGCACTGTATCACCCTTGTACTGTGTCGCAAAGTCCACAACGCAGGTTGTGCCGCCTGCTGCTGCGGCAGCTGTTCCCGACTCGAAATCGTCCGCTGTCACAGTACCTGCAACCTCAAGATCCAGATGTGTATGTCCGTCAATAAATCCCGGATAAACATAGCAGCCGGAAGCATCGACGACTTCATCGTCCGGTCCCGGAACGATCTCACCGATCTTCACGATTTTTCCGTTCTCCATGGCCAGGGAAGTCTGCTTTTTTCCGTTCGGCGTTACCAGAACACCATTCTGAATAATAATCATCCGATCACCCCTTTTCGGTCTTCATTATACTACGAACTGATGAAAATGTCGTGTGCAGCGACCAGTTACGGAAATTATGATCAGATATGAATTCTCGTTCCTGTCTTGCCGTGGATACCGTCTCTCGCCTTCTCAAGAAGTGTAATCAGAGCAGTCCTGCCCTCGCCGGATTTGGCAAATTCAAGAGCAGCCTCTACCTTCGGAAGCATGGATCCCGGAGCAAATTCACCTGCCTCAATATAAGTCTGTGCCTTCTCCGGTGTCAGCTCATCCAGCCATTCCTGATCCGGCTTTCCGAAATGAACCGCGACCTTTTCAACCGCAGTCAGGATAATCAGAATATCTGCGTCAAGCTGCTCTGCGAGCTTTGCTGCAGCAAAGTCCTTGTCGATAACAGCAGCTGCGCCCTTCAGGTGGTGACCCTCTGTGCGGAACACCGGGATTCCGCCGCCGCCGCAGGCAACGACGATCAGACCTGCATCAATCATGGATTTGACTGTGCCGAGCTCTACGATACCGACCGGTCTCGGAGAAGCAACCACACGTCTCCAGCCTCTGTTGGCATCTTCCATGATGTCATAGCCTCTGGTTTCCACCAGCTTATCGGCCTCTTCCTTTGTCATGAAGGCGCCGATCGGCTTTGTCGGATGCTTGAATGCCGGATCCTCCGGATCGACCTCAACCTGTGTCAGAACGGTTGCGACGCCCTTCTCGATTCCACGGTCCAGCATCTCCTCGCGAAGTGCGTTCTGGAGATCGTAGCCGATGTAGCCCTGACTCATGGCAACACAGACGGAAAGCGGAACCTGGATATACTTTTCAGGATTCGAACGGACGAGCTCTGTCATCGCGTTCTGAATCATACCAACCTGCGGACCATTTCCATGTGCAATGACAACTTCGTGTCCCTGTTCAATCAGATCCACGATTGCCTTTGCAGTAGCTTTTACAGCAATCATCTGCTCCGGGAGATTCTTACCAAGTGCATTTCCACCAAGAGCGATGACAATCTTTTTCTTTTCCATATCCTTTTCCTGTCACCTTTCTGAAATGAAAAGGCTGCCGTACATCTGCTCTGAGATTTCTCCAGAAGGGGGATGTGCGGCAGCCGTCACCTAAGCTATCGTATGAACTAATGATCCACAGTACTGCACGGTGTCACGGCATCATCCGATGCCCTTCTTCACCTGCAGTGCATTTTATGCAATTCAGTTAAAATGTCTGCTGACGCCTCTCTCCTCGAGCGCCTTCAGAACTGCCTGCGGATCCTTTTCCTTTGCGAGGAAGATCATTGCAGCAATGATATACGGCTTGAAAGAAGCTTCCTTGTACAGCGGCACACGGTAACGATCGAAGACTGTGTCTTCTACTTCGCCGTCTACGCAGGAAACATTGTTGATATCTGCCGGGAGGCAGTGCAGGTAAAGTGCCTTGCCGTCCTTTGTCTTGCTCATCAGTTCCTCTGTGCAGCACCAGTCCTTGTGCTCGGCATTCTGTGCAAGAAGTTCCTTCTCGAGCTTATCAATGCCGTCGAAGTCGCCCTTGCCGTAGAGGTCTGTTCTCTTCTCCATAGCAGCGAACGGAGCCCAGCTCTTCGGATAAACAATATCTGCATCCTTGAAAGCTTCTTCCATGCTGTTGACCTTTTTGAAGGAGCCGCCTGTCTTGGCTGCGTTAGCCTTTGCGATCTCTTCTACTTCCGGCATTACATCGTAGCCTTCCGGATGAGCGAGGACAACGTCCATGCCGAATCTGGTCATCAGGCCGATAACGCCCTGCGGAACAGAGAGCGGCTTGCCGTAGCTCGGAGAATAAGCCCATGTCATAGCGAGCTTCTTGCCCTTCAGGTTCTCTACGCCGCCGAACTCATGAATGATATGAAGCATATCAGCCATGCACTGTGTCGGATGATCGATATCGCACTGCAGGTTGACAAGTGTCGGCTTCTGTTCCAGAACGCCGTCCTTGAAGCCTTCTGTTACGGCATCAACTACATCCTGCTGATACTTGTGGCCCTTGCCGATATACATATCATCACGGATACCGATGACATCAGCCATGAAAGAGATCATGTTGGCTGTCTCACGAACGGTTTCGCCGTGTGCGATCTGGCTCTTCTTCTCGTCAAGATCCTGAACCTCGAGACCAAGCAGGTTGCATGCGGATGCAAAGCTGAAACGGGTTCTTGTCGAATTGTCGCGGAAGATGCTGATTCCGAGGCCGGACTCGAATACCTTTGTGGAGATGTTGTTCTCACGCATATAGCGAAGAGCATCGGCAACTGTGAAGACAGCTTCGATTTCATCGTCTGTCTTGTCCCATGTCAGGAAGAAATCGCCTTCATACATCTCTTTGAAATTTAAAGAATTCAGTTTGTCAATATATCCCTGCAGTTTTGCGTCCATGATCATCCTCCTGTCTGATGAAAAAAAGTTTACTGCTTAATACTATACCTTATACAGGCGGCAAATGCATCCGGCACAGCCGCCTATGCTCTTTTTTCTTTACAGAATGTTGTTGTTGGTCTTGCCTGCGCGGAATACGGTTACATCATCGATCTTCTCCTCTGACGGATACAGCGGAATAGCTGCTGCGTACAGAGCTGCACAGGTTACCAGATCCTGCTTCCAAGTGATTTCGTTCGGTGCATGAGCCTGGCTTTCAGCGCCCGGTCCGAAGCCGACGCACGGGATGCCGTAGCGGCCCTGGATGGAAACACCGTTTGTGGAGAATGTCCACTTGTCTGTCAGCGGGCGGTCACGAAGCTCCTTCTGGCTGTCCGGTCCGATTCTCTTGTCGCCGAAGAGTGCCTTATGAGCATCGACGAGAGCCTTGACATGAGCTGCGCTTTCCTTGTTGATCCATGTCGGGAAGTAAGCTTCTGTCTCGTAGACTTCGTTTGTCCATGACGGTCTGTCATACATGTACATGGAAACCTTGACATCATCGCCGTACTTCTGAACGGACGGAAGTGCTCTGATTTCGTCGAGGCAGGAATCCCATGTCTCGCCTGCTGTCATACGGCGGTCGATGGAGATTGCGCAGGAGTCTGCTACTGCGCAGCGGCTCGGTGATGTATAGAAGATCTGGGATACAGCGCAGGTGCCGCGTCCGAGGAATCTTGCATCTTCGTAATGTTCCGGATTGAACTTCGGATCGAGCATCTTGACGAGACCCTTGATGGAAGTAGAATCTGTGCAGCCGTTGTTGTTCAGTGCACGAACATCGGAGATAATGTCTGCCATCTTGTAGATTGCGTTGTCACCGCGCTCCGGAGCGGAACCGTGGCAGCTGACGCCCTTGACATCGACGCGGATTTCCATACGGCCTCTGTGGCCTCTGTAGATACCGCCGTCTGTCGGCTCAGTAGAGATAACGAATTCCGGACGGATGCCGTCCTTGTTGACGATGTACTGCCAGCAGAGACCGTCGCAGTCCTCTTCCATAACGGAACCGACGACCATCATCTTGTAGCCTTCCGGAATCAGGTTCAGATCCTTCATGATCTTGACACCGTATGTAGCTGCAGCCATACCGCCTTCCTGATCGGAACCGCCGCGGCCGTAGATGACTTCGTCATCTTCATAGCCCTTGTACGGGTCAGAAGTCCAGTTATTGATGTTGCCGATACCGACTGTATCGATATGGGAATCGATTGCGATGATCTTGTCGCCGTCGCCCATCCAGCCGATGACGTTGCCGAGACCGTCGATCTCAACCTTGTCATAACCAAGCTTTTCCATCTCAGCCTTGATGCACAGAGCAACTTCCTTCTCCTCGCAGCTTTCGCTCGGATGAGAAATCATGTCGCGTAAGAAACGCACCATATCTGCCTTGTAGTTTTCTGCCGCTTCCTTAATTGCGCTGTAATTAAGTTCCATATCCGTTCTCCCAGAATTTTAAGGCGATTGCGGTTCTGTCTCAGTCGGCCGCTTCACTGCCGCAGATCATCAGAGGTTCTGCGCACCTCTTACTCTTTCAATCGGTGAATCAAAAGAGTTCTTTAAACTTTTTCTTTGTGTCTAACTTTTTGTTAGGCTCTACATTAATAATACCATGTTCGTGGTATGAGTCAAGTGAAAATTATAATTTTGATCCCTTTATTTTATTCAATTTTCAGTACATATTTTACTTATTTTCAGAATACCAGGTATCCTTCATCGGAAGGCTCGGACGCAGCTTGTGATCGCGTGCGTAATAGGCTCCCTGGCAAGCCGGAGCTGCCGGAATCGTCGTAATCTCTCCGATTCCTTTTGCGCCATAGGCCACGCCCATCAGCTCTTTCTTCTCCACATACATCGCATGAATATTCGGAATGTCCGGTGCTCTGAAGAGACCGAGCGTTCCGTATTTCACCTGCGGGACACTGTCCTTCAGCGGCCAGTCCTCTGTCAGTGCGTAGCCCATGCCCATCAGAACTCCGCCTTCGATCTGTCCCTGAATCGAGATCGGATTGATGACCTTGCCTGCATCATAGGCTGCATAGACATCGGTGACCTTTCCTTCGTCATCCAGCACAACCACGTTGGTGGCATAGCCGTAAGCGATGTGGCTCTTCGGATGTGCTTTTTTAAAGGCTGCCAGTCTGTCTGTCGGCTCGAAATATTCATAGAAGAATTCTTTTCCCTCCAGCATATCGACTGCCTGCATAGGATCCGGAACCGGGCTTCCGTTAATATGTGTCTGTGTACCGAGCTCACCGTAGGTTCCCTGATTGAGACCGCTGCCGGATCCGCAGATCACACCGTCGATGTCGATTCTCACCCGTCTGCTGACATAGGGGGTGCCTCCCGCACCCGGTGCTCTCTCTGTTCCGACACCGTATTCGGCATCTGCATTCAGCGGCTCTGTCTGCAGTGCGGAATTGTTAAGCAGTTCATCTGTCACCTTCGATGCATCTCCCGTTCTGATGACAGCCGTCATGGCATCACGCAGCAGGAAGGCCGCACCTCTGACCGCCTCGCCTGTCAGAAGCGTCTGGCGGGAACCGGAAGTCGTGCCGGAGTCAGGTGCATTTGCAGTAGATGAAATGGCATTCCGGATTCTGGAGAGCGGAAGGCCCGTTGCCTCTGCCACGCTCTGGCAGAAGACTGTCAGACAGCCCTGTCCGATATCGGAAGCCGCCGTGTAGATGTTGACGATTCCGTTCTCGATCTTCAGGCGGACACGTCCCTTATCCGGAAGACCGACGCCGACGCCTGCATTCTTCATCGCGCAGGCAATGCCGCAGTGACCTTCGTGTTCATCGAAGTAAGGCTTTACTGCCTCAAGTGTCTCCTTCAGTGCCGTCGAGACATCTGCAAGCTGTCCGTTCGGCAGTGTCTTGCCCGGCTCAACCGCATTGCGGTAGCGGATCTCCCAGGCGGAGATGCCGACCTTTTCAGCCAGAATATTCAGCAGTGACTCCAGAGCGAACTCACTCTGGCAGACACCGAATCCCCGGAAAGCGCCTCCCGGCGGATTGTTTGTGTAATAGCCGTAACCCCTGATATCGGTATTCTGATAGCAGTACGGACCGACCGCATGCGTGCAGGCACGCTCCAGAACCGGGCCGCAGAGGGAGGCATAGGCGCCTGTATCAAAGTTGATCTCGCAGTCAAGTCCTGTCAGAATGCCGTTCTCATCGCAGCCGAGCGTGAAGGTTCCTTCCATTGCATGACGCTTCGGATGGAAATACAGTGACTCCTGTCTTGTCAGTTTTGCCTTGACCGGACGCTTGTAAAAGTATGCGGCAAGTGCGGCGAGATGCTGGACGCTGACGTCCTCTTTTCCGCCGAAGCCGCCGCCGATCAGCTGGTTTTCAACAACAGCCCGGTTCGGCATATCCTCCCAGCCGAACATGATCAGAAGCTCATGTCGTGTATCGAATGCGCCCTGATCCGTTGAGAGCACCTTGACGCCGTTTCCGTACGGATAGGCCACGGCGCACTCCGGCTCCAGGAAAGCATGCTCCGTAAACGGAGTTGTGAACCGCTCTGAAACAACATACTTTGAATTGGCAAGTGCTTCCTTCGCATTGCCGCGGACCACGTGGCGCTGCTGGCAGAGATTGCCCGGCGTCTCCTCATGAATCAGCGGCGCACCTTCTGCCTTTGCCTCGGCAATTGTGGTCACCGGGGTCAGCACCTCGTACTCGACCTCGATCAGTGCCTTTGCCTTTGCAAGAATATATTCGGATTCCGCCACAACAAGGCAGAGTGCATCGCCCATGCAGCGTGTGATTTCTCCTTCTCCGATCAGAATATCCCAGTCCTGCTGGATATGACCGACCCTGCGGTTCGGCAGGTTTTCGGCACGGATGATGCCCAGAACACCCGGCAGACAGTCTGCTTTTGATGTATCGATCTTAATCACTTTTGCGCGCGGATACTTCGTTCTGACACAGGAGGCATAGGCCATAGGGGGCATGGACGGGCTTACAGTGATATACTGGCGCACGCCGCTGTCCTGCAGGGAGTCGCTGTTGATAAATTCCGGCTCCTCTCCTTCCGGCACAAAGTATTCCGGTCCGATGTCATCCGGATACTTGCCGTAGCCGAGTGTCTTTCTGCGGACATCCACACGGAAGGCGCGCTTGCCGACACCGTACTCATTTCCCTCTTCCAGATCGGTAATCTCTTCGTCACCGCGGAGAATCGCACCGGCACGGATGATTCCCTCGATGATTTTCTTATAGCCGGTGCAGCGGCAGACGTTTCCGCGGATGGCAGCCTTGACATCCTCTTCTGTCGGATCCAGATTCTTATCAAGCAGGGCCTTTCCCGCCATGACCATACCCGGAATGCAGAAGCCGCACTGGACAGAGCCCTTGGAGCCGAACGCATAAACAAAGGCTTCCTTCTCCTTCAGTGACAGCCCCTCTACCGTGAGAATCTGTCTCCCCTGCGCACGCTTTGTCGAAAGCGCACAGGCCTTGACCACTGCTCCGTCCACCAGGATGGTGCAGGCACCGCAGGCACCCTCGCTGCAGCCGTCCTTTACGGAATACAGCTTCAGATCGTCACGCAGATAGCGCAGCAGGGACTTGTCTTCCGTCACCATGCGTTCAATTCCGTTTACTGTAAATGTATATGAAGGCATGTTATAACCCTCCGGTTTATTTTCTATAAAAGTCCCGCGATGCGGCCATATCGGAGTATCTTCTGCATTAAGCAGTCGCCTCCTTTAACTGATGCGGTCCGCAATGCGAGCCGCTGTGCTTATCCGGGAAATGCAGCCGCAATGACGCCGTTCACATCATGAATAACGCCTCGCGGACACTTCGAAGCACACATGCCGCAGGCAATACAGCGCTTCTGGTTGATCACCGCCCTGTTGTCTGTGACATGGATCGCATCGGCCGGGCAGTTCTTTTCACAGAGTCTGCAGGCGATGCAGCTGTTGACACACTGTTTTCTTGCCTCTTTTCCGGCAGCCGTGTTCCGGCAGAGCGGCTGAATCGTATTCAGATACGGCTCTACTTCAATGACGTGCTTCGGACACTTCGCGGCGCATGCACCGCAGCCCGTGCAGAGCTCCCGGTTTACGACTGCAAGTTTGCGTTCCGTGACAGGCTGTCCCTTCGCATCCGTTGATCCCGGTGCTGCGCTCTTAAGAATCAGTGAGATCGCTCCCGCTTCACAGGTGCGGACACAGATCCCGCAGCCGATACAGCCGTCATCACATGTTCTCTTTCCTGCTTCTACCAGGCAGCCGCCGCTGCAGTGAACGACCGCTGTCTTCCTGTCAAGTATATTCATCCTTCACCCCGAAGAAATCACACAGCGCTAAAGGGGATTGCACCCCTTTAGCGCGTTGTTTCGTGTTTTTAAATTCACTTTATGAGATATGCATAATCAGCCTTTACGGCAAGAATGATCTTTCGGATCGGCTCATACAGTCCGCATTTCTCATCTTCTGCTCTGTAAACCTTTACTGTATTTCCGAGGCGGACCTTCACGCTGCCGTCGGCAAGCGGGAGGAAGCCCTGGTTCTCGGAATCGGCGAAGTCTTCTTCGCTCCAGTACAGTGTCAGCTTATCCTTGTACGGTCTGCCGCTGTACGGGCAGAACACTGCGCAGTTGCCGCATTCGTTGCACATGCCGTCGACATGTACGATCTGCTCTTTTGCAAGTCCCGGTACCTTGACCGCAATATTGGCACGGTTCGGGCAGACATCCACGCAGACCTCGCAGACAGCGGCACAGCCGAGGCAGCGGCGGTCAGGTGCCGCACCGGCAGCTTCCAGCACGCCCTTCTTAGCCTTGCAGGAGTCGACATCCATTGCCTTATTCAGACCTTCACAGCCGCCGAAGAGCTGCTGCTTTGTGTCTTCCGGAGAAGCACCGTCGATGGAAGCCACAATAGCCGCTGCCGCACACTGTGCATCAGCAATAGCCTTTACGATGGTGGCCGGTCCGCGTCTGCAGTCACCGACAGCATAGAGACCGTCCACTGTGGTCTTCATATTATCGTCCACGACCGGAAGTCCCTTCGCGGTCAGCTCGGCACCTGCACCGCTGTAAAGAGAAGTATTCACTCTCTCGCCTACAGCTGTGATCACAGCAGATGCCGGAACTTCCACTGTCTCGCCGGTATCAACCGGTGAACGTCTGCCGGATGCATCCGGCTCGCCGAGCTTCATGACAGAGCAGGAAAGAACGCCGTTCTCCACGCCCTTCGGTGCCAGGAGTTCCATGAACTCGATTCCGTCATCGACTGCCATCTGAAGTTCTTCCTCATCAGCCGGCATATATCTTCTCGTTCTTCTGTAAACAAGGCGTACATTCTTTACGCCCGGGATTCTCTTTGCGGCACGTGCCACATCCATTGCGGTATTGCCGCCGCCGATGACCACGACATCCTCTCCGAGAGAAAGGGCTGCCGGATCCTCCTTGGCCGCCTTCAGGAAAGCAAGGGCATCAAGAGCTTCTCCGTAGGCAAGTGCGGAACGACCCTCTTCCCAGGCACCGACTGCCACGATTACATCCGTATAGCCTTCTTCCTTCAGTTCGGCAACAGAAGCGATTTCGCGTCCGGTTACGAATTCTGCACCATAGGCAGCGCAGAGCTTTGCATCGCGTGCGATTGCATCAGCTGTAATACGGAAATCCGGAATGACATAGCGCGGAACGCCTCCGACCTGATCGTTCTTCTCAAATACCGTTACCGCTACGCCTGCACGGCTTAAGAAGCTTGCTGCCGCAAGTCCTGCCGGGCCGCCGCCGATGACGGCTGCTTTTCTGCCGCTGCGCTTTCCCCTTGCCTGCAGCTCCGGAAGCACCTTTTCGAATGCTCCTTCTGCTGCTGCCAGCTTCATCTCGCGGATGCGAAGTCCTTCTTCGTAATGGCTTCTCATGCAGCGGTCTGTACAGGTATGCGGGCAGAGTGTTCCGGTCATGAACGGAAGAGCATTCTTCTCCAGAATAATCTTCAATGCATCTTCTGTTCTTCCTTCCTCCATTGCCTGCAGGTAAGCCGGAATATCCTGATTAATCGGGCAGTTTGTTGTACACGGAGCTGTGAAGCAGTCGATCAGCGGAAGTTCTGCCTCCATCTTTCTGGACGGAAGTCCCTTGATCGGCTTTCTGTATCTTGCATCTGCAAGTGCATAGGCTGCCAGTGCTTTTACCTGCTCCACGTCAACGCCTGCGAAGGCTTCTGTGCCGCAGTCTGCAAGCTTTCCTGCGATCTGGCTCATTCTCTGATAGCCGCCCGGCTTCAGAACGGTGGTTGCCATGGTGATCGGCCAGATGCCTGCATTGAAGAGCTTGTCGATATTGAAGAAGTCAGCACCGCCTGAATAGCTGATGCGGAGTTTTCCGTCAAACTGTTCGGAAACTCTTCTTGCCACTTCCACTGTCAGCGGGAAGAGGCTTCTGCCGGACATATACATCTCGGAGCTCGGAAGTTCTCCTGCCTTGACATCAACCGGGAAGGTATTGGTCAGCTTCAGGCCGAACTCCAGTCCCTTCTCGTCGCAAAGCTTCTGCAGACGCTCAAACATCGGAACGGCGTCAGCCCACTGCAGATCCTCCAGGAAGTGGTGATCGTCGAAGGCGATGTAGTCAAAGCCGAGTCCGTTGAGTGTTTTTCTTGCAAACTCATAACCGAGAATCGTCGGGTTGCATTTGATAAATGTATTGAGATGCTTCTCTGTAATCAGATAATGTGCGATTCTTTCGATTTCATCAGGCGGACATCCGTGAAGTGTTGATTCTGTAATGGAGTCCGATACTCTTGCCGGAATGCTGCTGCAGAATGCGCGGTCTGCTTTCTTCAGTCTTCCGCTCTCCGCTGCTGCGATCGAAGCTGCCATGCATTCCTTAAAGATATCTGTTCCGGATGCATCCTTCATGCCTTCGATAAAACCGTCTACCTTCGGTGTCTGAATGCCCTTCAGGTCATAGCCGACAGACATGTTGAAGACGAAGCCGTCCGGATCACCGAGGCCGAATTCCTTTGCCAGAATTCTGCAGATGAACCATGCCTTGACGTATTCCTGGAATGCCTGTCCGACTTCAAGCTCTGTGGACCACTCGCAGTTGTAGCACTCGTCACCCGCTGTAATGCACGGCTTCGGAACACAGGCTGCAAGCTCTCTTCCGTCCATCACCTGTACGGTCTTCAGCTCGAAGAATCTGGAACCTGCTGCGTAAGCGGCGATAATATTCTGTGCAAGCTGTGTGTTCGGGCCTGCTGCCGGACCGAACGGAGATTCGATGCGCTCTTTAAAAATCGGAAGTGCTTTTCCGTCTTCGTGCTTTACAACCTTTGAAACACCGAAGATGCTGCCCTTTGTTTCATATTCGGTCAGTACCCAGTCAAGGAGCTGCTCATACGGGATCAGTCTCATTAAATCACTCATTTTTTCATCCTCCGCTGTTTTTGAACATCTGTCTGTTGCTCAAAGCCGGTGATCAGTACACTCTGTTGTTCAGTGCGCCCCAGAGTTTCTTGGCTTCTTCCATCGTCCATGCATTGATCTTCTCTTCATCAATATCAACGAATTCGCGGTCCTTATAAAGAACGCGGCCGTTGATGATGGTGGTGCGGCAGTTCTTGCCCATCATGCCGAACAGCATATGTCCGTCGAGATTCTCCTCTGAGAACGGTGTGAACGGCTTGTAATCCATGACGATCACATCGGCTGCAGCTCCTTCCTTCAGAATGCCGAGCGGCTTCTTAAAGTATTTTGCAGCGATCTCGCGGTTGTTCTTGAAGAGCATGGTCACATCCTCGCCGAATGCCACATTCGGCAGACAGGCGTTGTGACGCTGAATAATCAGGAAGACCTTCAGGGATTCAAGCATGTCGTGTGTATAGGCGTCTGTGCCCATGCCGACAAGGATGCCTTCCTTCATCATCTGCAGGACCGGTGAACAGCCGACTGCATTTCCCATATTGGATTCCGGATTGTTGACTACCATGGTGCCTGTCTCGCGGATCATCTCCATCTCAGGCCTGCTGACATGGATGCAGTGACCAAGCAGGGTCTTCGGTCCGAGGATGCCGTTATGCAGGAGACGCTCTACCGGACGGCAGCCGTAATTCTGCAGGCTGTCCCACACATCGTTCATGCCTTCTGCGACATGAATGTGGAAACCTGTAAGGCCGTTGTTTGCTTCTACCATTTTTGCAAATGTTGCGTCGGAGATGGTAAAGAGTGCATGTCCGCCGAACATTGCCTTAATCATATCGTCGTCTTCTTTTGCTGCCCACTGTGCGAACTCGGCGTTCTCACGGATGGACTGCTCTGTCTTTTCCTCGCCGTCGCGCTCTGAAACCTCATAGCACAGGCAGGAGCGCATGCCGAGCTCTTTTGCCGCATCCTTAATCGTAAAGAGGGATCCCGGAATCTCGCAGAAAGAAGCGTGATGATCAAAGATCGTTGTCACGCCATCCCGGATGCAGTCGAGGATTGTGGCATAGGCGCTTGCCTTTGTGCCGTTCAGTGTCAGATGGCGGTCGATCTTCCACCATGTGCCGTCCAGCACTTCATAGAAGTTTGTCGGGTTGTTTCCCTCAATGGCAAGGCCGCGGGCAAGACCGCTGTAAATATGCGTATGTGCATTGATAAAGCCGGGCATGATCACCTGTCCCTTTGCATCAACGAATTCTGCATCCGGATACTTCGCCTTCATCTCGGCAAAACCGCCGACCTCTTTAATAGAATCACCGTCAATAACAACGGCACCATCCTTTAAATACGGGTTTGCATCGTCTCTGGTAAATACCATTCCGTTTCCGACCAGCAGCATACTTTGTTCCTCCTTCCATATGGGAAAACCAATTATTTACAATTCATACAAGATATATTAATTGAAATCCTGTCTGACAGGATGTAGAATCTTTTTACAGCCTAACAAATTGTTTGATCGGAGGCCAATCATGAAAGAAATGAAAACGTTGAATATTTCGTACTATACAAGACTGATCAAAGACTTAGCAGAACATTTCGGCCCGAATACAGAACTTGTCGTACATGATCTCCGCGGCGCTGACCCGGAACATTCCATTATTGCCATTGAGAACGGTCAAATCACAGGAAGAAAGGTCGGCGACGGTCCTTCTCACATCGTCATCGAAGCTCTTCGCTCCGATCCGGGAAGCCTGCAGGATCGTCTCTCCTATCTCACCAGAACCGATGACGGCAAGATCCTGAAGTCCAGTACCATCTACCTCAGAGATCCCGACGGAACCGTGACCGGCATTCTCGGAATCAACACCGACATCACACTGACCATGGCTATGGAGCAGTACCTGCATTCCTTCCATACAACGGATTCACCGGATGCAGAACCGGAACAGATCACAACCAATGTTGCGGAGCTTCTTGATTCCCTGATTCAGCAGAGCATTCAGCTAGTCGGAAAGCCTTCCGCACTGATGTCCAAGGATGAGAAGATCAAAGCAATCCGCTTCCTCAATGACAGCGGCGCCTTCCTGATTACCAAGTCAGGTCCGAAGGTCTGCCAGGTATTCGGCATCTCCAAGTACACGCTTTACAGCTACCTGGATGAAGCCAAATCGGAAGGCTAAACCGATATAATGTCAGACTGCCAAACTAATTGTTTGCCATGTCTTAATATTAAAACATATCCTCACATCCGACAACAACAAGATGCATTATGAATCGACAATTTTCATACCGTCTTTTTGTAAAAACAGCACAAAAATAAGGGTTGGAAAACAGTGTTTTCCAACCCTTATCCTTTCTTTTTTTCTGATTCTATGGTTCTTCCTTCAGGATCAGCGCAGCATAAATGCGATGTTGCTCGGATCCATGTAGAAATCAATCATCTCCGGTCTGTTGATTCTGACGTCTGCC
>JAUNAG010000003.1:36613-60429 GCA_030527685.1 Lachnospiraceae bacterium
ATACATCCGGTGCCTTGATGGCGCCTGCTTCACCCAGTGCCTGCAGCATATCCAGATATACATAGGTGGAAAGGTTCATGCAGAATGCATCCTCAATCCAGTATGTAATCTTCATCTTCTTAAAGCGTGCGCAGAGCTCTGTCATCTCCAGATAGGAATCCAGATTGCCCTCTGCGAAGAAGCAGCGGTCATAGATGCCGTCATCGAGGTCGCTCAGGAATTCAGCCGGTGAATCCTCCAGAACACGGATCTTGTCTGCTGTTGAGAGCTGCGGCATGATGTGTTCCTCGAAGAGCTCTACCAGGGCCGGATCGTTCTCAATAACAGTGACTGTCTGTACGGCATCCTGAAGAGAAGCCAGATACGGGAAATAGCCCGCACCCAGACCGAGTACCAGAACATTTCCCCTTGCAGCCTTGATATGCGGTGCCATGGTCTCAATCTCATTCGGTGTGACGTTCTTATACAGCTTTCCTGCCTTCAGAATGCCCGGGAAGCGTGCTTCTTCCTTGAATGCACCGATGCGCGGCAGGTCCACGAAGCGGCCCGGTGCTCTTCTCGGTGTGTTGTACATGAAGAGCTGGCCGGGACGGAAGGCAACCATACCGAAGCGGTAATCGCCTGCATTGGCCTGGTTCAGCTTGACATCGCGGATAAACGGATCTTCGGCAAATGCATCTGCAGCATACATACGGCTGTTGAGTGCAATGGTGGACATGACAAAGCCTTCTTCTGCCGGATTGTGGAAGATATCCTTATAATGCTCTCTTGCAGTCTCGACAACCATAGAGGTGATCTGCGCCTGCTCGGAAGTCAGTGTGACCTTCTTCTCCTCCATTGCGGTGCGGTAAGCCTCGCCCATCTTCTCGAGAGCCTCCATATCCTTCGGAAGCTGTCTGCCGAGAGCGGCTGTGAGATGACGATTCACGTTCGCATTCAGGTTGCGGTCGTTAATCAGTCTGCCCATGCGCTCCATAATTCGTTTTGTCTGGTCGATACGCATAACTCTATCCCCTTCTCTTTCTATACTGAACTCACAGATCATTGTGAAATTTTTCCAAAAGAATATACAAAAACCTCTCTTACTTTAACACATCAGAACAGATATGAAAACAAGGTTTCGAAAAGTGATCCGTGTAAAATCATTTGTGCTATGATGAAACAGCCGGCTTTTATCCACTTCATTGCCTGCCCGGCAGGCCGCACCATGTTACAGATGCCGGTTACTGTTGTTCTGTCCTTTAAAAGGGGGATCTCATGGAAAGCGTAAAAGCATTTTTAAAACGTAAAAACATTGTCATTTCAGCCAGAAGATACGGCATTGATGCCCTCGGTGCGATGGCCCAGGGTCTCTTCGCCTCTCTGCTGATCGGAACCATCCTGAATACGCTGGGAACGCAGCTCGGACTGGAATGGCTTGTCACCGTCGGCACCTATGCCTCCAAGATGAGCGGTGCTGCCATGGCAGTTGCCATCGGCTATGCTCTGCAGGCTCCGCCTCTGGTTCTCTTCTCTCTTGCCACCGTCGGAACTGCCGGCAACGAGCTCGGCAAGGCAGGCGGCCCGCTGGCTGTCCTCTTTGTTGCCATCATCGCAGCAGAGCTCGGCAAGGCAGTTTCCAAAGAAACGAAGGTAGACATCCTGGTCACACCGATTGTCACGATTCTCTCCGGTGTCGGCCTCGCCGCTCTCCTGGCACCGACACTCGGCAATATCGCATCCTCTGTCGGCCGCATCATCATGTGGGCTACAGAGCTGCAGCCCTTCCTGATGGGCATCGTTGTCTCGGTCACAGTCGGCATTGCACTGACACTGCCGATTTCCTCCGCAGCCATCTGCGCCGCACTGACGCTGACCGGTCTTGCCGGCGGCGCCGCTGTCGCAGGCTGCTGTGCACAGATGGTCGGCTTTGCCTTCCTCTCCTTTAAGGAGAACCGCTGGGGCGGCCTTGTCTCTCAGGGCATCGGCACTTCCATGCTGCAGATGGGAAATATTGTGAAGAACCCGAAGATCTGGCTTCCGCCGATCATCACCAGCGCCATCACCGGACCGATTGCCACCTGCATTTTCCGTCTGCAGATGAACGGAAGCCCGGTTGCATCCGGTATGGGCACCTGCGGTCTGGTCGGTCAGATCGGCATCTACACCGGCTGGGTCAATGACATCGCCGCAGGTACAAAGACCGCGATTACCATGTTCGACTGGGCCGGACTGCTTCTGGTCTGCTTCATCCTTCCTGCTGTCATCACTCCGATGATCGGTCTCCTGTTCCGTAACGCAGGCCTGATCCGCGAGGGTGATCTGAAGCTCGAAGCCTGAACGGACACGAATACCTGAATAGAAGTCTCCCCGAATGCACATTCTTGCGGAGCGCTTTTATTTCATTGCAAATTCGGCGATATTTCAAATAGCATAAAAAGCGAAGATTCCTTTTTCGGGAATCTTCGCTTTTGTTTTATCCGGAAATATTTACTTTATCTGACTGTCGACGGATCCAGCGCATCACGCAGTGCATCGCCGATAAAATTGACGCTGATGACAAGTATCACGATCATCAGGCCCGGGCTGATCCACATCCACGGCATATCCGTGAGAATGGAGATCGACTGAGCGCTGTTGAGCATGTTGCCGAGACTTGCGGTCGGCGGCTGAATGCCCATTCCGAGGAAGCTCAGCGCTGCCTCATCCAGAATCGAAACAGCCATGACGCTTGTCGAAAAGACCAGAATCGGTGCCATGACATTCGGAAGAATATCCGAAAACAGAATATAGCGTCTGCTCATTCCGGCGATCTGTGAGCTCTTTACATAGTTCTGTTCCTTGATAACAAGAACGTTGCCGCGGACCAGACGCGCAACACCGGGCCAGTCTACAAAGCCGAGAATCAGAATCATACTCTCAAGTCCAGGCTGGAAGATCACGCCTGCCACCAGAATCAGGAGAATGTACGGGAAGGACATCACCATATCCGTGATGCGCATCAGCAGCATATCCGCCGCCCCGCCGAGATAGCCGGCAAGCAGGCCCAGCAGGACGCCGATCACGGTAGAGATCAGCGAAGCAAGTACACCGACAAGCAGTGAGATCCGTGTGCCGTAAAGCAGTCTGCTGAAAATGTCGCGGCCGATCTGATCCGTCCCGAGCAGGTGTTTCGGGCTCGGAGGAGTCGAAAACTCCATGCTGATAGTCTCCGGCGCATACGGTGCAATCAGAGGCGAAAAGACTGCAAGGAGTGCAATCACGATAAAGACAGTCAGGCCGATCATACCGGCTTTATGATAGCGGAATCTCCGCCAGACTGACTGAAGATAAGTTTCCTGTTTCATTTACTGATACCTCACGGTCGGATCTGCAAGTGCATATAGAATGTCGGTCAGAAGGTTTGCCGTCAGAACAACCACGGCAGAAAGCAGCGCCACTGCCATGATCATGGCATAATCTCTGGAGAGCACGGCATCCATTGTCAGCAGTCCGAGACCCGGCCAGGAAAAGACCTGTTCAATGATGATGGAGCCGCCGAACAGAACCGGAATTTCCATACCGATTACCGTGATAATCGGAATCAGAGCATTGCGAAGGCCGTGCTTGTAGATCAGCAGAAATCGTCCGATACCCCGGCCTTTTGCCGTCTTCAGATAATCTCTGTTCAGAATCTCCAGCATGGAGGAACGGATATAGCGGATATTTCTGCCTGCCATCTCGACTGCCAGTACTGTCATCGGCAGAAGCAGATAGCGGAAACTGAATGAGCTGTCGCTGCTGCCCAGCTGGCGCATGCCGCCTGAAGGAAGCCATCCGAGCTTCACCGCAAAGACCCAGATCAGCAGGAGTGCCATGAAAAACTGCGGAACACTCTGTCCGAGAAATGCCAGCGTGACGATCAGGTAATCTCCCTTCTCATGCTGATGAACGGCGCTGTAGATACCCGCTGTCACCGCAATCACAAGGCTCAGGAGAAGAGCCGATGTCATCAGAATCAGTGTCGGCTGCAGATGCGATACAATCTGATCCCAGACAGGCTGGTGATTTTTATAGGAATAACCGAAGTTACCCTGCAGAACCTGTCCGAGCCAGCTGAAATACTGCTGCCAGACGGGCTTATCCAATCCCATCTGCTGCGCTCTGACCGCCAGCACCTCCTTTGAAACGCGGGGGCCGCCGGCCATGATTTCCATCGGATTGCCGATCATCTGCATCAGCGCAAAATCAATAACTGTGATGCCGAGCAGCACCAGAAGGGCAATTGCAATTCGTTTGATTATATATTTTACCATCTGCCTTTTCACCCTCTTTGCGAAGAAACGTGCCAGCAGGCCACAAGATGTCTGCTCTCTCCCGGTACGGCTGCATTGACAAGAGACGGCTCTTCTTTGCGGCAGTGCTCCGATGCATAAGGGCATCTCGCCGCAAAGCGGCAGCCCTTCGGAAGATCCACTGCCGAAGGCACCTCTCCTTCAATCAGACTGACACTTTCGTCCCTCTGCTCCGGGTCTGCTTCCGGCACTGCCGCGATCAGCAGCCTTGCATACGGATGCAGCGGATTGCGGAAGATCTCGCCGCTCTCCCCTTCCTCGACAATCTTTCCGAGGTACATCACGGCCGTCCGTCTGCTGATATAATTTACAGCTCCCAGGCCGTGCGCAATAAAGAGATAGGAAATGCCGAGATCCCGCTGCAGATCCTTTAAGAGATTCAGGATCTGCGCCTGAATCGATACGTCCAGTGCCGAGACGGGTTCATCGCAGACCAGAATCTCCGGCTTCAGAGAAAGTGCCTTCGCAATCGAAATACGCTGTCTCTGACCTCCGGAGAACTCATGCGGATATCGCTGCATTGCACTCTGCGGCAGTCCGACCATCTCCAGCAGTTCCAGCACACGCTTTTCAGCCTCATCCTTCCGGCATAATCTGTGATACAGCATCGGATCTGCCAGCAGCTCGAAAACGCGTTTTCTCGGATTTAACGAGGAAAATGCATCCTGAAACACCATCTGCAGCTCTGTTCTGATTCCCGCCAGATCCTTCCTCTTCATCGCGACAAGATCCTGTCCCCTGTAAATGACAGAACCCTCCGTCGGCTTCTCGATGCCGACCAGCAGTCTTCCGACAGTGGATTTTCCGCAGCCGGATTCTCCGACCAGACCGAGTGTTTCTCCCCGGTACAGGTCGAGATCCACCCCGTCTACGGCATGGACTGCCTTGCGGTTCTGCGGCAGAATCGCAGAATTCGCTATCGGATAATATTTTTTCAGATTTCGAACCGAGAGCAGCAGTTCTGCCTGTCCCGCTTCATTCTTCCGTATTTCTTCAGCCAAGCGTTCTTACGCCCCTTCCTCTTCAGCAGCAGCTGTAACAGCTGCACTGCGCACATCTGACCCGGTGTCCTTCTCCCAGTTCTTTATACGGCTGCGGATCATCGCAGCTGCTTCCTTTCCGGAAATACCGGCAGCGAGCGGCAAAACGGCAGCCCGTAATCTCCGTATAGTCCTCCGGAACGGAGCCCGGGATCGATTCCAGCACCCTCTGTCCGTCATCATGAATCGACGGAACCGACGCAAGGAGGGCTTTGGTGTAGGGATGCAGAGGATTCCGGAACAGTTCTCCGACCTTTGCCTCCTCAACGATCTGTCCGGCATACATCACCATGACGCGGTCAGCCATCTGCGCAATGACACCGATATCATGCGTGATCAGCATCATGGACATGCTCTCTTCTTCTCTGACCTTCCGCAAAAGCCGCATAATCTGGGCCTGGATAGTGGCATCCAGAGCCGTTGTCGGCTCATCGGCAATCAGAAGTGTCGGATGACAGGAAAGCGCCATGGCGATCATAACCCTCTGCCGCATACCGCCTGAGAGCTGACTCGGATATTTTTTCATGGCAGCTGCCGCATCCGGCACACCGACACGTTTCAGCAGCTCCACTGCATGCTCCTGTGCCTCCTTCCGGGAAAGTCCCAGATGAATGCGCAGCGGTTCTGTCATCTGCGTACCGATTGTAAAAACCGGATCAAGACCTGCCAGCGCATCCTGAAACACCATGGTCAGTTCTTTCCCGCGGATCTGATCCAGTTCCTTTTCAGTAAGCTGCAGCAGGTCCTTCCCCTGAAAGACAGCGCTGCCCTTTCTGACATGACCGTTCTTGCCGAGAAGTCCCATCACGGCAAGACTGGTGACGCTTTTGCCGCAGCCGGATTCTCCGACGATGCCGAGCGTCTCTCCCGCCTCCACCTGAAAGCAGAGATCATCTGTTACAATCCGCTCTCCGAAGTCACTTGTAAATCCAATCCGAAGATCCTGCACAGCAAGAACAGGAGCCGGTCCTGCGGACTCAGCTCCTGCGGCAGCCGTATGAACTGCGGAGCGGGAGGAATCCCACCCGCTCACGGCAGTGTTCTTATTTTTGTTGCCAACAATCATTCAGCAAGCTCCCAATCCTGAATATTGTTAAAGGTTCCGAAAAAGCTCATCTCCACATTCTGAAGACGATTGCTGACGACGCCCGGGTTGCCCTGGAAATACAGGGAGAACAGCGGCAGCTGCTCTGCCATGATCTCCTCGATTGTATCATAGGCAGCCTGCTGCTCATCATGACCGACTGCGGTCAGAGTGGACTGCAGAGCAGCATCGAGGTCTTCATTATAGAAGCCGCCTGTCCAGTTTCCGTATCCGCCTGCATCGTTGACAAGCCAGTTGGCATCAACATAGTAGTCTGACGGTGTGATGGTGTACTGAACAGAAGTGATATCTGCATCTTCTGTTCCGGCCTGTACCTGAAGAGTCGCCAGATCGACGGTCTGGATGCTGACCTGTACGCCGACCGCTGCCAGCTGCTGCTGTACAATCTGAGCTGCAAGCTGCGCACCGGAATCACCTGCATCCACATTCCACTTCAGAACAGTGGAAGAATCCCATCCTGCCTCTGCAAGCAGAGCTTTTGCTGCTTCCGGATCATAGGTGATCTTTGTCTTTGCTTCGTTATAATACGGGCTTGCGGAGCAGATAAAGGTATCTGTTACTTCTCCGTGTCCGCTGAGGATGTTCTGTACAAGAAGGTCTCTGTCAATTGCCTTGACAATTGCCTGACGTACGCGTGCATCCGGAATGGATGCTGTATTCAGATACACCATCTCGTTGATGATGTTGTCGGAATAGACAACCGTTGCATCTGCAAGAGAATCAAGCTTCGCTCTGTCCTGTGTCGGAATGGATGTGGACTGGTGAACCATATCCAGCTCTCCGCTCTCGATACCTGCAAGCAGCTGGCTCGGATCCACGATCTGAATGTTCAGCTTCTTGATCTTCGGAGCGCCGAGGAAGTAATTCTCATTGGCTGTGTAAGATACATAATGCAGCAGATCGTATTCTACCATCTGATACGGACCGCTGACAACTTCCGGTGCTTCAAACCAGGAGCTTCCGGAAAGCTCTTCATTCGGAATATCCTTCAGCGCATGCTCCGGAAGGATGCATACCCAGCATGCAATACTGTTATAGAAGGAATCCAGAGACATGTGATCGTTGCAGATAAAATCGACATGTGTGTCATCAATCTTCTGTACACCCTCGACTTCTGTTGCGCCGGACTCGGACATGCCGCCCTCAAAGCCCTTGAATGCGGAAAAATCGAAGTTGCCGTTTGCGACTTCCGGGCTGGAAAGCTTCAGAATGGTCCAGACAACGTCGTCTGCCGTAATCGGCTCGCCGTCTGACCAGACAGCATCCTCACGCAGTGTAATGTGGAAGGTCTGATTGTCCTCTGTTGTAACAGATTCAGCCAGCATACCGTCTGTACCATATTCTGCATTAAATGCAGCCAGCGGCAGGAACTGCATGCTGTTTGCATAGAGGTCAACGAAAGAAACCGGCATATTCAGCGGGTTCAGTGAAGTCAGTGCATTGGAAAATGCAATATTGACGATGCTCTCTTCCTCTGCGGAAGCGGCTGTCATGACAGTGCCGCCTGCAACAGTGCCTGCTGCCAGCGCCGTTCCGAGGAGAACAGCTGCGGCTCTTCTGAATTTTTTCATACTCATTCTTCCTCCTTGATGAAATTAGACGTATTATAGCACCGGTTTCCGGTTTTATCCATACCAAATCAATAGGTTTTGTATATATATTTTTGAGTGACAATCTTTTATGATAAAAGGTCATGAATCCGTGCACTTTGCCTGATTCATGACCTTTTTCAACTTATTGTTTCAGTTTTATCCCGCAATCCTGGATGCGAATACGATCTGCGCGATGGAGAAGTACAGCATCAGGGAGCAGGCATCGACGATTGTCGTAATAAACGGTGTTGCCATAATAGCCGGGTCGAGATGTGCCAGCTTCGCAAGCAGCGGAAGGACGGCACCGACGAGCTTTGCCATGATGATGGCTCCGAACAGTGCGATACTGACGACCAGTGCGTAGCGGAATGCGTACGGATCCGGATTCTTTGTGAAGACACCATACATCAGAATGATACGGAGTCCGTTTACAACACCCAGGATCACACCGACGATTGTGGAGACACGAAGTTCCTTCCAGACAACCTTGCCGATATCGCGGACTGTGACCTCACCCAGAGCAAGGCCGCGGACCATCAGTGTACAAGCCTGGTTACCGCAGTTACCCGGTGTATCCATCAGCATCGGCATGAAGGATACAAGCAGCGGAATCGCATTGAAGGCTGATTCATAATGTGCTGTTACAAGTCCTGTAAATGTTGCGGAAAGCATCAGGATCAGCAGCCACGGAATTCTCTGCTTTGCGTGTGACCAGACCGGTGTAGCAAAATAGCTGGTTGTCTGGTCGTCCGGGAGAATAGCAGCCATCTTCTGCATATCTTCGGTGGACTCATCGACGAGGACGTCGACAGCGTCGTCGATGGTGACGATACCGACAAGCATGCCTTCGTCATCCACGACCGGCATCGCATTGAAGTCGTACTTGGCAAGCTGACGTGCAACGTACTCCTGGTCGTCTGTGACCTTAACGGAGACGATATTCTCATCCATCAGCTCGGAAATCGGAGTATCCGGATCATTGAGAAGAAGATCCTTTGCGGTCACAACGCCTTTCAGCAGGTTCTTCTCTACAACATAACCTGTGTAAACAGTTTCTGCGTCCGGTCCCTGTCTGCGGATCTCATCCATTGCCTCACGGACAGTGATATCTCTGCGGAAACGGATGTATTCCGGCGTCATCAGAGAACCGGCGGAATATTCCGGATAATGCAGCAGCTTATTCAGCGAATCTCTTGTCTTCTTACTGGACTTGGCAAGAATACGTTTGACGACACTGGCCGGCATATCTTCCAGCAGGTCGGCTGCATCGTCCAGACTGATTTCTTCAATCGTGTTGACAATTTCGGCATCGGAGAAACCTTCTACCAGTTCGGCGCGGGCATCGTCCGACATGAACGTGAAGGCCTCTGTTGCGGCATCCTTCCGAAGAAGGCGGAACACGACCAGTCGATTATTTTCGTCCAGATCCTCCAGAACCGACGCAAGATCTGCCGGATGCATATCCGTCGTCACGTCGCGCAGCTCCTTATATCGCTTCTTCATAAGGAATGACAGTACCTGCTGCTTCAGTCTTCTGGTCTTTGCAAAATCATCTGCCTCGAACTGATGATCAATCTGGAGATCTGCCTCCGCTTCATGCGGAGCATTGCTGAATTCTTTCTTCTCATCCAAGGGCTTTTCCTCCTGTCCGTCAATTGAAAGTCACTATTATCTCCGCCTTTTTGCGGAACGCCCTCCGGATAAAAAAGGACATAATAATAGCGTGGTTTACAGGTGCTGATGACGATGACCGCCACACCAAACCACGCCGGATAAGAAGCAAAAGAATAAAATCGGTCAGCCTGCAGAAGGCTTACGCTCTATGTTCTTTTACGAAAGACCGGACAGCAGTTCCGCCCGTGCGGCGGCAGGTGCATCGTCGATCATGATCGGTATCCATACCGCTGCCCACCTCTCTTTCTTCTCATAAATACAAATTTCGCATACCTTAGTTATTATATGACCAATCTTCCGTTTCGGTCAACTGATTCTAAAAAAGAAGCTGTACACAGCAGCAAAAAAACTGCCGTGTACAGGTCTCATTCTTTCAATCAGCAAAGTTCTTCTGCAAGTGCTGCAATCTCAGCCTTCTCTGCTTCCTTCATTGCAGAGCGGATGGTCACATTGTGCTCTGTAAAGGTCAGGTTTTTGCTGTTTTCCAGCATGCCCGTCATGATGCGCTTTGCAGTGGATGCCCATGTTCCGTTTTCGATCATGGCTACTGTGCGGTTCTGGAAATTGCGCTCTGTCAGATGCTCGATAAAACTTCTCATGAACGGGAAGATGTCTCCGTTATAAGTCGTTGTTGCCAGCACCAGACGGTCGCCGCGGAACGCACTTGCAACTGCCTCTGCCTGATCATCTCTTGCCAGATCAAAGACCTTTACATCCTCACCCTTCTCCTGCAGCTTCTCTGCCAGTAAGAGTGCGGCATCCTTTGTGTGGCCGTAAACAGATGTGTAGGCAATCGTCACACGGTGCAGCTCCGGCTGATAGGAGGACCACTTGTCATACAGCTCAACTGCATGACCGATCTCCTCTTTCAGCACCGGACCATGCAGCGGGCAGATGGTCTGAATATCGAGTGCTGCTGCTTTCTTCAGCAGGCCCTGTACCTGTACACCGTATTTGCCGACAATGCCGATAAAGTAGCGGGCAGCCTCATTATCCCAGCCGTCCGGGTTCTCTGTATCATTGGCACCGAAAGTACCAAATGCGTCTGCGGAGAACAGCACCTTTTCTGATGCATCATAAGTCACCATAACCTCCGGCCAGTGAACCATCGGTGCAAATACGAAGGTCAGTGTATGTCTGCCGAGAGCAAGCTCACCGCCGTTAACAACTGTGACCTTCTCAACATTTTCCGGCATATCCATAAACTGATCCATCATGGAAAATGCTTTGGCATTCGATACGACAGCTGTTTCCGGATAAACCTCCAGGAAACGCGCGATGCTGCCGGAATGATCCGGCTCCATGTGCTGGATCACCAGGTAATCCGGCTTCTTTCCGTCCAGAATCGCAGCCAGATTGGCAAGCCACTCCTCGCTGAAGTGAATGTCAACTGTATCCATGACCGCAATCTTCTCATCCAGAATGACATAGGAATTGTAAGCCATTCCGAGCGGTACCTTGTACTGACCCTCAAAGAGATCTACCTGATGATCATTGACGCCTGCGTATTTAATATCATCTGTAACAAATGTCATTGTACTTCATCCTCCTGACAAAGCTGGTTTTCATAAAACGAAATCGGGGCCGGATACACGTTCCAACCCCGATCACATCATATTATAAGTAGCCTCACTTCGTCAAAGACTTTCGGACAGTTTCTGCTGCATCGATTCCCTTCGTGTATTCCGGGCGGCATTGATACGTCCTCAGATACCGCCTGCGCGCAGTTTCCGGGCAGCATGACACATTCTCAGATGCCGCTTGCGCCGTAGTTTCCGAGCACACGGGCCGACGGATCGTTGACATTGCAGCCCTCCCAGCTTCTGTTCGGCATCCAGAAGTCCGGAATCATCTCCGCCTGTCCCGGATAGTACTGCTCAAACAGCTCTCTGTAGAGAAGGGATTCCTTCGTAAACGGCTGTGCGTAGGTATACTTCTTCCGAAGCTCCTCAAACTCCTCATCCGTATAGGTCCTCTCAGCATAGGCCTTCAGATCATCCACCATGGAATGACCGACGGCATCCGAAAAGGCTGCCTTTTCACGCATCAGAAGATCATAAGGCAGATAAGCCCCCTCTTCAAATGCATGCCGCAGCAGATACTTTCCCTTGCCATATACATTCATCTTGATTTCCGGATCCAGTGACATCACGTAGGACACGAAATCCAGATCGCCGAACGGGACGCGTGCCTCCATCGAGTGAACGGAGATGCAGCGGTCGGCACGAAGAACATCGTACACATTGAGCTCGCGGACTCTTTTCTCCGCCTCCTTCTGAAATTCCTTTGCGGAAGGAGCAAAGTCCGTGTACTTGTATCCGAAAAGCTCGTCCGAAACCTCGCCTGTCAGCAGGACGCGCACATCCGTATGTTCATGAATATACTTGCAGCACAGATACATGCCCATGCTGGCACGGATCGTCGTGATATCGTAGGTGCCGAGTGCCGCCACGACTTCCGGCAGAGAGCGGATGACATCCTCTTCTGTGATAATGACTTCCGTATGCTCCGCACCGAGATATTCAGCGGCCTGTTTTGCGTACTTTAAGTCAATCGCATCCGTGTTCATGCCAATCGCAAATGTGCGGATCGGCTTCTTCAGAATGCGCGCGGAAATTGCGCACACCAGAGAGGAATCCAGTCCTCCTGAAAGCAGGAAGCCGACCGGCGCATCCGCATCCAGACGTTTTCCGACTGCACGGATCAGAAGTTCTCTGATTTTCTCTGATGCCTCATCCGCCGTCACCTTGCAGACCGGTGTCGGTGCACCCTGCAGACCTGCCACGCTTAATTCCGCAGTCGGATCAAAGCTTTCGCCGCTCACCTCATCTTTTTTTGCAAATGCTTTCCTGCCCTTATAGATTTCGGCATATCTCGTAAAGTGTCCGTCGGCATAATAGCAGCCCGGCGGGAACGGCATGATCCGCTCGCAGAGACCGATCAGGTTCTTTGCTTCCGAGGCAAAGACAATCGAGCCGTCCTCCTGATAACCGTAGTGCAGAGGTCTGATGCCGATCGGATCTCTTGCGGCAATAAAATCCTGCTTCTCACTGTCATAGATGATCATCGCGAATTCCGCATCCAGAGTCTCAAACATTGAAACGCCGAGCTCTCTGTATAGCGGCAGAATAATCTCACAGTCCGAATCACTGCGGAAGGAATATCCCTTCTTCTGCAGCTCCTCCTTTACTTCACGGAAGCCGTAGAGCTCTCCGTTGCAGACAGCCATGTCACCGCCGAGGTGAAAGGGCTGCATGCCCTCGTCTGTCAGGCCCATGATAGACAGACGCTGAAATCCAAGCCATCCGCTGCCCGCTTCCTCGAACCGCATGGCGTCCGGTCCTCTCGATATTGTTTTTTCAAATGCTGACTTCGCCTGATTGAGGTCCGTTCCCCTCCTGATAAAACCCATGATTGAACACATATGACGCCTCCTTTCCGTCCGAAAAAAGCGTAAAGGGCAGTAACCCCGGTGCGGCGCTGCACCGAAATTACTGCCCTCCGTCGGACAATTCATTTTTTTGATGGAGCTATGCTACCACCGCTGTCCAAAGCTGTCAACCGGATGCAATTGCATTTTTTAAAAATTTGTTATTTACAGAGAATTCGGATCGATGTATATTAAAAAACGTTTTTTTATTGCGGCGGTATCATTTCGCGTGACAATACCGCCCTTACAACAGCTCAGTTTCCACAGAAAGGAGCGTCATATGGCCACCAAATATGTGTTCGTTACAGGCGGAGTTGTCTCCGGCCTCGGAAAGGGAATTACAGCCGCATCTCTCGGAAGACTCTTAAAAGCACGCGGCTGCAAAGTCACCATGCAGAAGCTTGATCCCTACATCAACATCGATCCCGGCACCATGAACCCCATCCAGCACGGAGAGGTCTTTGTCACAGAGGAAGGTGTCGAAACTGATCTGGACCTCGGCCACTATGAGCGCTTCATTGATGAGAACCTGGGACGGAATGCCAACGTCACGACAGGCAAGATTTACTGGTCCGTTCTGCAGAAGGAACGTCACGGTGATTACGGCGGAGGCACGGTTCAGGTCATTCCCCACATCACCAACGAAATCAAGAGCCGTTTCTACCGTGGTGAAGACGACGGTTCCACTCATATCGCCATTATCGAAGTCGGCGGAACCGTCGGCGATATCGAGTCCCAGCCGTTTCTGGAAGCCATCCGCCAGTTCCAGCAGGAAGTCGGCAAAGAGAATGCCGTCCTTCTGCTCGTATCTCTTCTCCCCTATCTGCGCTGCTCCCGCGAGATGAAGACCAAGCCCACACAGATGGCGGTCAAGTCCATGCAGTCCATGGGTCTGCAGCCCGATGTCATCATCTGCCGCACCGAAGAGGCTCTTTCTCCCTCTATCCGCGAAAAAATCGCACTGTTCTGCAATGTTCCCGTTTCGAATGTTCTCCAGAATCTGGATGTGGAATACCTCTATGAGGCACCGCTGATGCTGGAGGAAGAACACCTTGCCGATGTTGTTCTGAATGCTCTGAAACTGCAGATGCCGGAACCGGATCTGACCGGCTGGAAAGACATGGTCTCCCGTCTCCGTCATCCCAAAAAGCAGGTTAAAATCGCTCTTGTCGGAAAATATACGGCGCTTCATGATGCTTACCTTAGTGTCGTGGAGGCTCTGAAGCACGGCGGCATTGCGCATTATGCCGATGTCGACATCAGGTGGATCGAATCCGAGGACGTCACGGAAGAAACTGTCGCCGGTCTTTTAGGTGATGTGGACGGACTTCTTGTGCCGGGCGGCTTCGGACAGCGAGGCATCGACGGCATGCTCTGCGCCATCCATTATGCACGCACAACCGGTCTGCCTTATCTGGGACTCTGCCTCGGCATGCAGCTCTCCATCATTGAATTCGCACGGCATGCGGCAGGACTTCCGGATGCAGACAGCATCGAATTCGCTCCCGAAACCTCCGCTCCGGTCATCGCACTTCTGCCTGATCAGAACGGCGTCACCGATCTCGGCGGCACACTGCGTCTCGGTGCTTATCCCTGCGATCTGAAAGACGGTTCCCTTGCTGCCTCCCTGTACGGTGCATCTCATATCTCCGAGCGTCACCGCCACCGCTACGAGGTCAATAACGATTACCGCGAACTGCTCTCCGAAAACGGACTGGTATTCTCCGGCCTCTCTCCGGACGGACGTATTGTCGAGATCTGCGAACTTCCGGAACACCCGTTCTTCATTGCCACACAGGCACATCCGGAATTCAAGTCCCGTCCGAACCGCCCTCATCCGCTGTTCGCCGGCTTTGTCGGTGCTTCCCTGCAGCACCTGGAAAACAGACAAAAAACCGATTGACACGGCAGACGGCAGCATTTTATAATTTAACTCATAGAGCGAGGGTGCTCCGTCTTTACGGAGATAACCTCGCTCTTTTTTAAATCACAAGCACCCTTTTGAGAGGAGTTTATAAGATGAGCTACACGAAGGAAGACATCCTGCGCATGGCAGAAGAAAACGATGTGGAATTCATCCGCATGCAGTTTACAGATATCTTCGGACAGTTAAAAAATGTCGCGATCACCGCTTCACAGCTTGAGCGCGCCGTCAACAATCAGATCATGATTGACGGAAGCTCCATTGAAGGCTTCGCAAGAATCTATGAGTCCGACCAGTACCTGTATCCGGATCTCGACAGCTGGGTTGTCCTTCCCTGGAGACCGCAGCACGGCAAGGTCGCAAGACTGATCTGTGAGGTTCACAACGCAGACGGCAGCATCTTTGAAGGTGATCCGCGCTACGTTCTGAAGCGTGAGCTCGAGCACGCAGCTGCTCTCGGCTATTCCTTCAATGTCGGTCCCGAGTGCGAGTTCTTCCTCTTCGAGACCGATCAGGACGGCAAGCCGACAACCAAGACTGCCGATGAAGCCGGCTACTTCGATCTGGCTCCGATTGATCACGGCTCCGATACGAGACGTGAAATCTGCCTGAGCCTTGAAAAACTCGGCTATGAAGTTGAGACTTCTCATCACGAGGTGGCACGCGGCCAGCACGAGATTGACTTCAAGTACGGCGAAGCGCTCTCCACTGCCGACAAGATCATGACCTTCAAGCTTGCTGTCAAGGTTATTGCACAGCGCAACGGTCTGCACGCCACCTTCATGCCCAAGCCCCTGTCCGGAGTCAGCGGCTCCGGAATGCATATCAACATGTCACTGTTCCGCGACGGTAAAAATATCTTCTGCGACGAGTCGAATCCAAACGGGCTCAGCAGAGAGGCCTATTACTTTATCGGCGGCATCCTGAAGCACATGAAGGGTATCACGGCTCTGACCAATCCGCTTGTCAATTCCTACAAGCGTCTTGTTCCGGGCTATGAAGCACCGTGCTTCCTGGCATGGTCAACCTCCAACCGATCTGCACTGATCCGCATTCCGGCCGTCTCCGGACAGGCTACCAGAATTGAGCTTCGCTGCCCGGATCCGTCCTGCAACCCGTATCTGGCTCTGGCTGTCTGCCTCGCCGCCGGTCTGGACGGCATTGAAAACAGCATCCTTCCTCCGCGTGAAGTTCCGAGCAATATCTTCGCCATGAGCGAGGCCGAGCGTCTGAAGAACGGCATTGATTCTCTTCCGGGCACCCTGCACGATGCACTGCAGGAGCTCGAGCGTGATCCGCTTCTTGTAAGCGTTCTCGGTGAGCATCTGTTCACACAGTATGTCACCGGTAAAAAAGCCGAATGGGAGGAATACCGCACACAGGTCAGCAAATGGGAGCTCGACCGCTACATGGTGAACTTCTGATCCGGGAATATAAAAGGAGTCGGTTATGATACGGACAATTGTCGCTATTGCCGACGATGCCCTGCGTGATTCGATCATACGAATTCTGCAGAAGAACGGCATCGAAGTCCGAATCAGCTGCCGATCCGGCCAGGAAGCTCTGCGAGCTGTCAACCGTATGGACGGCGGAGTCGTCATATGCTCTGCCCGTCTGACCGATATGACTGCCGATGAGCTTGCGGATACCCTGGGTACAGATGCACTCTTTCTTGTGCTGGCCCGTCCCTCCGAGCTTGATTACTGTGAAAATGAAAACCTGTTCCGCGTACCGCTTCCTGTTCACTCCGGTGAGCTGATCGGAGGTGTGCGCATTCTACTGCAGCTGGATGAACATTCCGTTGCTGCCAGACTTCCGAAACGCACGGATGAAGACAAAGCTGTCATCACACAGGCAAAGGAAGTTCTGATGGATAAGAATGAGATGACCGAAGAACAGGCTTACCGTTTTATTCAGAAGCGAAGCATGGAGACCTCCACGCCTATGCCGGATGTAGCAAAAATGATTCTGACGGCACTAAGCTAATCTTTCAACACATCAAATATCTGATATGCTTTCAGTAAAAGGGCTGCTGCCCGGAGATGTATGTTCTCCGGACAGCAGCCCTTATTATAGAATCACACGTTCAGATTATGATTTACAGTATCTTCTGTTCTGTACGTTTTTGCAAAGCGCAGTGATGCATGCTTTCTTTATCTGTTCTTCTCCTTCGTCTCTTCCTCTGTAACCTTCATATCAAAGTCCCACTTTTCAACACGGTTATCGGCAGCAGCCTTCAGACGGTCAAGGATCTCCTTATAGTCACGGCTTGCCATCTGCGGGAAAGCACGCAGAAGACGTCCTGTACCGAAGTACCGTGTTGCCGCCACCTTTCTGCCGGCCTTCTCCACACGCTGCTGCAGCTCAGCACGAAGCTCACCAAGCCTCTGCTCATACTCCGCTCTGCGGTCTGCCAGACTGTTCTCCGCATCGCTGCGCATACCGCTGATCGTCTTCTCTGCTTCATTGCGCATACCGGTAATGGTCTTTTTCGCCTCACCGATCTTCTCCTGCATAGCGTCACGAAGCTCCGCCTTGCCAAGCGCCGCCTGCACCTCTGTCTCCTGCACCTTCTGCGCAGCTGTGAGCGTCGTGCCGGCAATCGTCTCACTCATGCGGTCGCTCATCACACGCATGGACTGGCGAACCTTGTCGATCTCCGCAAGTCTCTTGTTGAGGCCGATAACAACCAGAACAGAAACCACCACATCTGCTGCAAACAGCAGATACAGCGCCAGCAGAATATACCAGCCGTAATGTTCCGGAATAGCGGCAACAGAGCGGTCTCTGACAAGGGGATGAATCGTATTCACAACGAGTACCGCCGCGACGCCCCAGATCACGCTGAACTCAAGGCAGATATAGCCGTGAAAATTACGCGGGCGCTCGGAATAATCCCACCATCTTGTATGGAAGAGCACATCGAGTGCCCATCCTGCAATAAGCTCCACGAGTGTAGCCAGAATCATGCCTCCTAAAAATAAGAAGATCATGTCTGACCAGTTACCGCCCGCCGTATGATACCCCAGCTCTCCTGCCGCACCCGTGAGCGCTTCTGCCGCATTGCCGACAGCCAGGACAAGAAGAATACCGCAGCCGTAAACCGGGCAGACCGGTCCGTTCAGAAATCCGCGGTTAACAACCTTCTCAAGCGTAATGGCATGAAATGCCACCTCGATCACCCAGCCTGCAAAGGAATAAATCATAAAATACCATAAAATCTGATAATACGTCATTCCGGCAATCATCTGTATCAATCCCTCGTATCAAAATATTTTCGTCAGGCCGCCGCTGCGTTCAGCCCTGCTGCATCTCCTGCAGCACCTTATATAATCTGTGAACCGGCAGTCCCATGACATTGTAGTAGTCGCCGTCCAGGCCTTCAACGAAGACCGCAAACGGTCCCTGGATGCCGTAAGCACCGGCCTTGTCCATCGGATGTTCGCTTTCTGCATACAGCAGAATCTCCGCCTCCGTCATCGGCGCCACACGCACGTCTGTGCGCTCGACAAAGCTTTTTCTTCTGCCGTCCGCACCGATCACCGCGACACCCGTATAAACCTGATGGCTGCGTCCCTGCAGCAGTCTGATCATGTCCGCTGCCTCTGCATGTGTCTTCGGCTTACCGAGAACTTTTCCCTCACAGGCCACCATGGTATCGGCTCCGATCACCAGTTCTTTTCCGGAAAATGCAGCCCGCTGTGCTTCCTCTTCTGCAAAGAAGAGTCCCGCTGCGACTGACTCTGCCTTCTGCACTGCAAGTGACTCCACCAGTTTCTCCGGATCATCCGTCGTTCTCTTCTCCTCACCTGTGGCAGGCAGAATGACCGGGCTGATATCAAGCAGCTGAATCAGCTCCTGTCTTCTGGGAGATGCTGATCCGAGAATCACATTGGAGAGCAGACGGGAAGACTTCAGATTGTCCTCTTCATCATAAGCCACCTCCAGATGGAAAAACGGAGCATTTTCCAGAAGATAATTCAGGAATACGCGGTCGCCTTCCCATAACTGCAGATCAAATATCTTAGACTTCGGGACCCATTCCAGCACTCCCTCGTTGCAGTCTGTCAGCTCGCCTGTAAAGGAATCGGAGGTGTAGAGATACATTGTCTCATCCTCCCAGCGATCGCTTAAGAACTCGACAACACCGCGCAGCACACAGCCCTTCAGTGTCAGTCCGGTCTCTTCCCAGGTCTCTCTCCTGACGCATTCCTCCGGTGTCTCACCCGGCTCGACATGGCCTCCGACACCGATCCACTTGCCCTCGTTGAGATCATTCTTCTTCTTCACTCTGTGAAGCATCAGATAGGCATCATTCTGTTCAATGTAACATAAGGTTGTCAGTTTCATCCGTTTTCTTCTCCGTTCATCAGCCTCAGTTTTTCTTTCCGGGACAGCTTTTTGATCGCGGCTTCTCTCGACATTGCCTCCTGTTTGGTTGCAAATGTCTCGTAATACGCAAGCTCTACCGGTCTGCGGCTTCTCGTATATCTTGCTCCCGTTCCGCTGTTATGTGCATGCAGCCTTTTCTGAAGATCCACCGTCCACCCTGTATAAAAGGTACCGTCTGCACAGCGGACTATATAGGTAAAGCAGCTTCCCTGCTGCTTTTCTTCCGTCTCTGTCACCATCACAGATGATGCTCCGAAAAGTACTTTCTTGCAAACGGATCAGACGCGGTTGCACGTCCGCCCTGCTCTTTGATTCGCTTTCTGGCCGCTTCGATCAGCTGCTCCGGAAGCTCAGAGCCGATGTACTCTTCGGCGACATGGACATTCTCAATATCATATACCCCCGGAGAGGTTTCCGGAAACATAATTTCGCCGAGAATTCTGCCGACTTCACTTCTGATATAGATGCTGTGATTTAAATAATTCCACTCCATTTCATGTTCTCCTTTTCCGTCCTGCCGAAGCAGTCCCGACTGCACCGTGCTTCGCACTCCTTTATTTATCATATACACTGTAATCGTCATATACAGTAAAAATGGAGAAGGAGTTTCCTCCTTCTCCAGATCGTTCATATGAATCAGTGCTGTATCACTTCAGATACTTTGCCATGACATAACCCTTGGTACCGTTGTAGTTGACATAGTACCATGTGGATGTTGTCTTCTTCAGAACTGTCACAGATGCACCCTTCGGGATGATCAGCAGAACGCTTGAAGTTGTGTTGGCAGCCTTTCTCAGTCTGAGGTTGTCTGTTGTCTTCATGGTCTGCTGGCCTGTGAAGTAGCCGTTTGCGATATAGCCGATGCGGTAGCCTGTACCGACCTTTGCATAGCACTTCCAGAAGGAACCGGACTGGCCGAGTACGACGACCTTTGTGCCGCTCTTCAGGAACGCAAGCTTCTTGGACTTAACAGATGCAGACTGGCGGAAGTTTACGCCGCCCTTCTTAACTGTCTTGTAGGTTACTTCATTGGTGAAATAGCCCTTGGAGACATAGCCAACATAGCCGTAGCTGGAAATTGCATAGTACTTGCTGTTTGCGCTGCCGAGCAGAACAACAGTCTTGTTGACCGGCAGATAACCCTTGCCGGAATTGATTGCTGTAATGTTGGAAGCACTGTCAGAAGCGGACTTCTTCATACGAAGAGAAACTGCCATCACACGTGTCTTGATGATGCCCTGCTCTTTCGCATTGCTGATGCTTGTGACATAAGAAGCAGATACATAACCTGCCTTGCCGTTGTACTTGACAGCATACCAGGTCTTTGCTGAATTCACTCCGGAGATCAGAACCGTGCGTCCCTTCGGAATGGATGTAATCAGCTTTCCTGATGTTGAAGCGGATGCTCTCATGTTGAGAACAGATGTTGTGACGCCTTCACTTCCCTTTGAAAGTGCCGCATGTGCCGGAACTGCGAAAGTCAGCATGCTGACACATACAGCAAGAAGAAATAAAAGCTTCCACTGCATTTTTTTCATAATAAACACCTCCCGTAAATATTTTTACACCTACGTATAATTAAGTATAGGATACCATAATCCCGGACATTTGCAAAGTATTACAAAAACATTAATTTTTTACAAAAAAGAGATGCTGTACGATGAAGTACAGCACCTCCTGAAAACTGTTTTTGATTTGCTTCAGATGTCAGCTGCGATATCCAGGTTCTCGCCGACAAGTCCGACCCATGCACCGTCTTTTGCTTCCGATGATTCCGGATGTGCCAGCAGCCACTTGTTGGCAGCCCACAGCAGCTTGTCCTCGAAGGCTTTGCCGCCTGTCTTTGTTGTGCCGACGTTGGTTCCCTTCGGCAGACCGATCAGAACCTTAAAGCCCTTTGCCGGATCTGCATGGCAGGGTGCGTAGTGCAGGCTGGTTGCATAGACTTCCACCAGAACACCTGCCGGTACGCGGAAGGCCTTGCAGGTTGCTGTATCGAGCTTTCCTTCCTTCACATCGCCTTCCTGTCCGAGAATCAGGACGAAGTCTTCTGTTCCCAGATTGAACTCGCTGTCTCTGTGATACTCCAGACAGTTCAGCTTTGTATTATGACCGTTGCAGTAACCGAACTGCACCGGAAGGCCGCCGTAGAGTGACGGAGCCAGCTGCTTTGCAGCTTCACAGTTCTGCAGATTCGGATCTTCTGCTACATATTCGACCTGCTCCGGAAGCGGTGTGCATTCCTTCAGTGCGGTCAGGATACCGGAGACATCATAGCCTTCCAGAATCTTGCCGTAAGGAGCAAATTCTTCATCATATACGCTCAGAATCTTCATAATTATTCTCCGATGTCAAAGATTAAGCCCACGGATTCTCTGTCGGATAGCGGACGCCTGCCGGCTGGTTGTAGCCGATCTCGTCAACCGGAACACCGATGTACTTGAAGGTCTCATAGAGATACTTGCCCCACTTGCCGAATGCAACGGCGCCGTGATGCGGGAAGCCCTTCTCAATCAGAACGTGGCGGTAGAAGCGGCCCATCTCCGGAATTGCGAAGACGCCGATTGCACCGAAGCTGCGTGTTGCGACCGGAAGAACCTCGCCCTCTGCGATATAAGCGCGAAGCTTGCCGTCAGCTGTGCTCTGCAGTCTGAAGAAAGTGATTTCGCCCGGAACGATATCGCCTTCAAGCGTACCGTTTGTTACTTCGATCGGAAGAGATCTTGCCATGATCTTCTGATACTTCATCTCATGGAAGGACAGCTTCTTGGTGCAGGTATTGCCGCAGTGGAAGCCCATGAAGGTATCTGTGTGCTTGTAATCGAACTTGCCTTCGATATCTTCTTTGTACATCTCCTTCGGTACGGAGTTGTTGATATCAAGAAGAGTTACGATGTCATCGGATACAACAGTGCCGAGGAACTCGGAAAGTGTTCCGTAGATATCTACTTCGCAGGAAACCGGGATGCCCTGGCCTGTCAGACGGCTGTTGACATAGCAGGGAACGAACTTGAACATGGTCTGGAATGCCGGCCAGCACTTTGTTGTCAGAGTGACATACTTGCGATAGCCTCTGTGTGCCTCTACCCAGTCCTTCAGTGTCAGTTCGTACTGAGCAAGCTTTGCAAGGATTTCCGGCTTCTTGTTGCCTGCGCCGAGGTCCTCTTCCATCTCCTTCACGATGGCCGGGATTCTCTCATCGCCTTCATGCTTCAGGAAGGACTCATAGAGATCAAGTTCGGAGTTCTCTTCGATTTCAACACCGAGGTTGTAAAGCTGCTTGATCGGAGCGTTGCATGCAAGGAAGTTCAGCGGACGCGGACCGAAGGAGATGATCTTCAGGTTCTGAAGAGCATAGACAGCCTTTGCTACCGGCAGGAAGTCATGAATCATATCAGCGCACTCTTCTGCATCGCCGACCGGATATTCCGGAATATAAGCCTTAACATTGCGAAGCTGAAGGTTGTAGCTTGCATTGAGCATACCGCAGTAAGCATCGCCTCTGTCTGTAGAAAGAACAGCGTTGTCTTCTTCTGCTGCAGCAACGAACATCTTCGGGCCGTCGAAATGCTTTGCAAGAAGAGTCTCGGAGATTTCCGGACCGAAGTTGCCGAGGAAGACGCAGAGTGCATTGCAGCCTGCAGCCTTGATATCCTCAAGAGCATTTACCATATCAATTTCGCTCTCGATGATGGTTACCGGACACTTGTAGATGTCCTTTGCATCATACTTTGCTTCATAAGCAGCTACGAGTGCGTCGGTTCTCTTCTTTGTCAGAGAAGCGGGGAAGCAGTCACGGCTGACGCCGACGATACCGATTTTGATTTCAGGAACGTTATTCATGGTTTCTCCTTTTCATGTGCTTGATTTATGTGATGACAATGCTTGATTGATCTGTTTCAGACGGCCTGCCCGGCCGTTATGAACGTTTTAAATCCTGCTCTCACAGTGTCGGGAAGCAGTTCTTCAGTGCCGGATACAGTGTCCGGAATGCCTGGTATTTCTTCTCGTATCTTGCTGCGATTTCCGGATCCGGCTTTACGGTTTCGGTCACATGTACCAGCTTTTCCACCGCTTCTGCTGTTGATGCGAATTCTCCGCAGGCAACTGCTGCCAGAATCGCGCCGCCGTAGCCCGGTCCCTGCTCTGTCTCCGGAATGGTCAGCTCAATGTTCAGTACATTGGCCATAATCTTCTTCCACAGCGGACTCTTTGCACCGCCGCCGCAGATCATACTGGTCTTCACATCAACTCCGAGCTTCTTAGCAGCTTCCAGTGAGTCGCGCATGCCAAATGCAACTCCCTCCAGAACCGCCTGGGTCAGATCTGCTCTCGTGCTGTCCATC
>JAUNAG010000162.1 GCA_030527685.1 Lachnospiraceae bacterium
GTCCTGCGGGTGAGGAACAGCCTGCGTTTGCGGAACGTCCTGCAGTTGTGGAGCAGCCTGCGGCTGACGGGAAACCTGAAGTCGAAGAGAAATCTGCATATTACACGGAGGAAAAAGCTGCTGTTGAAGAGGAAAAGCCGATGACTGCTTTGGCAGGAATCAGATGTCCTTCCTGCGGAGCCGTGAATGCAGAAGGAAATCTGTTCTGCGAAGAGTGCGGTACACCTCTGGGCAAAGAACCTGAAGACACCTCAACCGGATACAGCGAAAAGATCGATGAGGTAATACCGAAAACAGCGCCGGCCGAAGAGCCGAAAGCAGCACCTGTATTCAAGCCCTACCGTGCAGAACGAGCTGATCTGCCGGATATTCCGGATATTATGAAACCGTTGACCAACAGAGACATGAGACGCAGCAATTAAAGAAAGAAGAACGGGAAAAAGCAATGGCAAACTTTAAATATACAAGACAGAATGAGATGTATGATGTAGACGTCTGTATGCTGATTGATAAGACAGGAAGTATGCGTCCGATTATTGACACAGTAAAGCAGAATGCACTTCATTTATATGATGATATCAAGCGGGATATGACAGAAAAAGGAAAAAATATTTCCAATCTTCGCGTTCGTGTCATGGCTTTCGGCGATTATGCCGCAGACGGAGCAGAGGCGTTTTATGGCTGCGACTTTCTGAATATGCCTGAACAGGCAGAGCTGCTGGAACAGTGCGTCAACAGTATTCGCGCAGAAGGCGGCGGAGACGAGCCGGAGGACGGACTGGAGGCACTGGCCTTTGGTATTCGCTCACCGTGGTGTACAGGCAACAACAGAAAGAGACATATTATCTGTTTATTCACCGATGCATCTGCCCATGATCTCGGAAACGGCAGGAGTGAAGCGGGATATCCGGAGGATGCACCGAAAAGCTTTGAGGAACTGATGATTATGTGGGGCACCGCTCAGTATCCGGGCGAAATTGATCCGTATGCAAAACGTCTTCTGCTGTTTGCACCTGACTGCTCATACTGGTCCAGAATTGCCCGCGAGTGGGACAATACCATTCTGATGCCGGTTGCCAGCGGCAAGGGTCTTCATGATGTTACTTATCAGAGCATGCTGAATACAATCAGCAACTCCATCTGATTCGGGGGATTCGTGATATGTCATTACAGGAAGCACTTTGCCAGTTCGCGGCGCTGAAATTTGCTCCAAGCAATCGCAGATGCGAGGATGCGTTCAGCTATTCATTTGAAAGCCCGTACCTGCATTATGCCTGTGTTTTTGACGGCTGCGGAGGACTGGGAAGCAAACGCTACCAGCGTCTGGCAGACAGAACAGGTGCATTCTTATCATCGCAGACCTGCGCAGAGGTTTTTAATCGGGAGATGAGCAGGGTTCCTCAGGGAACGGCTATAGATGAGACTTTTCTCATCAATCTGAAGAAAAACTTTCTGTCTGAACTGAATAAAATAGAAAACAGCTATGGTGAGAAAAACAGGCTGATCGGTTCTATGGTACGTACACTTCCGTGCACAGCTTCCGGTTTTGCTGTTACACCTGCGGGAGACCCGATGCAGAAGCTGCATCTTGACGTCTTTCAGTCCGGCGATTCCCGTGTTTATATTATGCGTCCGAAAGAGGGACTGCAGCAGCTTACCCGGGATGAACTGCGCGGTAAGCCGGATGCACTTAAAAATCTTTATGTCAGTGCACCGCTGGAAAATATGATCAATATTGATGCGGACTTTACACTGACACACAGTACATATGAGATTCCGACTCCGGCAGCTGTCCTTTGTGCAAGTGACGGCTTTTTCGGCTACTTCAAGACGCCGATGCATTTTGAAAAGTATGTTCTGGACAGTATGATGAATGCAGCAAACTTCTCTGAGCTTGAAAACAACCTGCTGCAGGCGCTGAAACCGCTTACAGGTGATGACTCGACAGCGGTCATGCCGTTTTACGGATGGACTTCCTATGAACAGCTGAAGGCGGATTTTGCAAAACGCCATCGCTTTATTTCGGGCTTATGCAGTTCAGTTGATGCAGACCCGAGCGATGAGACGATTGATACGGCCTGGAATCAGTACAAGGCCTTATATTATGACTGGCAGGATCGTGATAAATGAATGAGATGATCAAGGACTATCGGCAGGAATCTGCATTTGTCAATATAGGTGCCGGCACATCTACGTGGTGCAGGGCATCCAAAGGCGGAAAAGCGTATTTCATCAAGTCCTTTCTTGAAAATACTCTGGTTGATGAAGAATCGGCCCAAAAGCTTCCCCCGCAGATGGTGGAGGCAAAAAGAAAGAGCTGCATTCAGTTTCGAATCAGAAAAGACCGTGTATACAACAAGCTGAATGAGATTCAGAACAATATCTTTATTGTTCCGGAGGAACTGTTTACGTACAACGGCCATTTCTGTACGGCGACAGAATATCTTCCCTATTTTAAAAATGCGGATATTGTGTACAGGTTTGGTCCGAGACGCAGGGTCATTCTGATGCGGACGGCTGTGGCTGCAATGTCGGTTCTCGCCGAAAATCATATTGTCCACAGCGATATTAAACCGGACAACGTGCTGATTGTTTTCGGGAAGAATCATATTCCGCAGCTGAAAATCATTGATTTTGACAGCAGCTTTTTTGAGGATGCGCCCCCTCGCAATGTCAACGAATATCATGGTGATATGGTGTATTTTGCACCGGAGTCGATGATTTTTCTGCAGTCTGAGGGCGAGTCGGAGATCCGGCTGACCTGTGCGGTGGATCAGTTTGCATTAGGAATTCTGCTGCATCAGATGTGGTGCGGTTCTATTCCTCTTTTTGACAAAAATGAGAGCAGCAATGTGGCAGAGGCGGTGCTGCTGGATCTGCCGGTCACACTGGATGGCAGCCTTCCGGAAGAGCTTCGGAAGATTGTCGTCGGCCTGCTTCAGGAAGATCCGGAATCCCGTATGAGTTATGCGGAGGTGTATGAGCTGCTCGGCCGGCTGCTGGAAAACATGCCTGCAGAGAAAGAGGTATCGCTGGAGGACGCAGTAGAAGGAGAAGCAAAAGAAGAGGTTCAAATAGAGAAGAAGCCGTTGGCTGATTATCCGGATGCGAAGGCTGACGCCTCTGTCCCGATTCACATTGTATGCGTTGATGCGGCAGGAAATGCAATTGACGGCAAGATTCTTTTTGCAGTACCCGGTTCTAATGTGGAAATCGAGCCTCTCATGATTGAGGGCTACAGATGCCTGGATGGAAAACACACAGTTTACGTTGATAAATACGGTCGGGAAGGTTCGAACGCAATTCGGTTCAGGTATAAAAAGAAAGGATGGCTGTTTGCCTGGCTGTTGGGCCTGCTTGCGGTTGCATTTGCATTGGAAATGATATTCTATGTGAGTGCATCAAGTGCTGTATCTAAAGAAGACTGGGGAAAGGCGTATCTCTTTTCTTCGTTGTGTCCGTTTTACAGCCGGCTGGTTCCGGACGGATTGAATACAATTCATTATAATTATGGCATACAGCTTTATCATGAAGGCAAATACAGCGATGCAGAGAATGAGTTTGGAGCGGTGCCGTCCGACTATGAAAGAAAGCAGGACTACAGCATCCTTCTTAAAGCACATTCATTCAATGATCTTGAGGAAGAGGAACAGACAAAACTGATCAGTCTTATCGGATTTGAAGATGCGAAAGACCTGGTGCTCGGCAGAAAATCTACGGCGATTTCTTTTCTGATGGGCACATGGAACGTATCTTCAAACGGCAGTTTTCTTGATGACTATACAATGGGACAGAGAGATGACGGCAGTTATTATATGAGCAATATTCCGGATTTTCCAAGCAGATCAGCATACTGGAATATCAACAACGGATATCTGATGTATGAATATATAGATGGTGACGGCAGAGAAATCAAGCTTCATAAGATTCAGATTATCCATAAATACAAGGTGACCTTCACAAATTGCGTAAGCGGCAAAGTTTATACATTGATGAGAAAAACTACTGGTTAAAGTGGAGAAGACTATGATTTGCAAATACTGCGGCGGACAGATATCCAAAGGAATCTGTTCATCATGTGGGAAAGCAGTTTCTCTTTCCTGCACGAGTCATGAACTTCAGGAAATACTGGGCGGTATGTCCGCTCAGAGCAGCGATTCAGGAGATGAGAGCAGACTGCAGGCAGCTTTTGACGGCGGA
>JAUNAG010000038.1 GCA_030527685.1 Lachnospiraceae bacterium
CTGGAAAGAGATCATCTGGAAATTCCTGAAAGCGCATAAAGATCCTGAAAAGCTGAAGACGTTTTATAACACAATTTTAGGTGAAGTATGGGAAGTGCATTCTTCCAAAGGATTAGAAGAAGATCTTTTCAAGAGACGTGAACACTATGACGGCGAAGTTCCGACAGGTGTTCTGCTGCTGACAATGGGAATTGATACACAGGATAACAGACTTGAGTATGAGGTTGTCGGATGGGATCGAGCCGGTCAAAGCTGGGGTATCAGCCGTGGAGTTATTCCGGGAAGAGCGGATGCGCCTGGTGTATGGGAAGAAGTAGACGCGCTTCTTAGCCGTGAATGGAAATTGCGGAACGGTATGAAGCTCCGGATCCTTGCAAGTTTTATCGATTCCGGCGGTCACTTTACGCAGGAAGTATACAAGGAATGTGCACGGCGAGCGTCAAGGCGAATATGGCCAATCAAAGGTGAGGGCGGCGCCGGAAAACAGTATTGCAGGCCGATGAAACGTACTGCCGGCAAGAACGAAGGAATGAAGTTTATTATCTCAGTTGATGCCGGAAAAGAAGGAATCATGTATGAGGCTCAGATTGCCGAGCCGGGTCCGGGCTATATGCATTTCCCGATGGACTATAGAGCCGGTTATGATATGGGCTATTTCAAGGGTCTTATCTCAGAGCAGATGGTTATGCATCGCCGCAATGGTCAGAGTGTAATCGCATGGGAAAAGATCTATGAACGAAACGAGCCGTTGGACTGCAGGAATTATGCACGCGCGGCCTATAGGTATTTCAACTGGAATTTTGATGCACTGGAAAGGGCATTGAGCGGTGAAGAGCAAAGTAGCGTGATTCCATCTAAGGCAGAGAGAAAGAAACAGCAAACACGGCATATTGTTAGCCGTGGAATTCAGATTTAAGGAGAGCAAAATATGGCAGCAACATCAGCATATACGCTTGCCGAAGCTACAGAAATGCTTACACTTTGCAAAACGGCATTGCGTGAGCTGATTAGCGGTCAGGCGAAAGCTTATCGCGTAGGATCAAGAGAGTTTACGGCATTAAATATCGATGAGCTGAAAGACTGGATCATTTATTTTTCAGATATTGTTGAAGCACTTTCCGGGAAAGCGCGAACAACAAGAGTAGCAAGAGTGGTCCCGCGTGATCTATAAGGAGTAGAACAATGAGCGATAAGCCAAATTTCCGCGAGCGCGCATTGTATCTCTTTAATCCGGATCGAGGAAATCAAGCATATCGCGACAGGATAAAGAGAGAGCAAGAAGCGGAAGCGACGAAAAGAGGTAACACAAGTGCTCCGCAGATGAGCTACGGCAGTCACGGCGCAAGCACAACACTGAATAGCATGGTCGGATGGCTGATCAATTCCGGAAATGCTGAAGACAATATTGATCTCTATTCCTCTACACTACGACAGAGGGCAAGAGATTTATACGAGGGTGGCGGCCTTGCGAGAAGCGGTCCGCAGACACTTACAACATCCGTTGTCGGTTGGGGAATCCTCCCAAAACCGAAGATTGATGCTGAATATTTAGGCATCAGTGATGAAGCAGCGGAAGAGGCCGAGAGAACAATTGCGAGAGAGTTTAAACTCTGGGCTGACAATGTAATGTGTGACGCAGAACGGCAGCAGAATTTTTACGGAATTCAGCAGCTTGCATTTTTGTCAATGCTGATGTCAGGTGACGTTTTCGCGCTGTTCGGCATGAAGGAAAATAAGCGCACACCGTATCAGACAACAATTCGATTACTTGAGGCAGACCGGATCTGCAAGCCGGATTCATCCGGCGTATCAGAAAGCGGTGAGAGCGACAGCGGCGGCCGTATCATTGACGGCGTTGAAATCGATCAGGAAGGTGCTGTTATCAGGTATCATGTTGCGTCACGAAGCCCGATTGCCGGAGCGGATACAAGCGAATTAACTTGGACTGCAATTGATGCTTTTGGCAAGGACACCGGTTATCCGAACATACTGCATGTGATGACCTATGAACGGCCGGAGCAGAGAAGAGGCGTGCCGTTTGTAGCTGCAGAGATTGAACAGCTGAAACAGTTCTCGCGTTATATGAATGCAGAGCTTGCGTCGAATGTCGTATCGGCTATGCTGACTTGCTTTATTACGTCTGAAGAAGACGACGGAAAATTTGGCATGGAAGATGCAATCAACGATGACGAGAAGGTGACAAACGACGATCTGCAGCTTGAGCTTGCACCGGGAGCAATTTACAATCTGCCGCCGGGCAAAGACATTAAGACTGTCAATCCTCTTCGTTCAAACGCGCAGTTTGAAACATTCGTCAATACATGCATCATGGAAATTGCCTCTTCAATGGGTATTCCTAAAGAGGTGCTTGTAAAGAAATACGAGAGCAATTATACAGCTGCACGAGCTGCATTGCTTGACTTTTGGCGTACAGTCAGAGTTTACAGAACAAGATTTAATACGAGCTTCAATCAGCCTGTCTATGAACAGTGGCTTTCTGAAGCAGTTGCCACCGGTCGCATCGAAGCGCCCGGTTTTTTTGATGATCCGGCGATCCGTCAGGCGTGGTGCGGTTGTGTTTGGATGGGAGCTTCTATGGGTCATGTTGATCCGCTCAAGGAAGTAAATGCGGCCTCCGCTCGAATTGCTAACAACATCACGACACAGGAGCAGGAAGCATCAGAATACAACGGCAATGATTGGGCTGCTAATGTAAGGCAGCGCAAGAAGGAAATTGCGTTACAGAAAGAACTGTATGCAGAATTTGCCGAACCGGATACGGAAGAAAAAGAGGATCCGGAAGAGGAAGAAGAAAAGGAGGATGAGGACTAATGCCGAGAGAGCTTTTTAAATTACGGCATACCGTGCAGATGCTTGCCGGCACTGAAGATACTGCCGAAGTCATGCTGTATGGTCAGATCATCAATAACATGCCGGATAACTGGAAATGGGACGAGGAAGACAAGAGTGCTTCCGACTTCAATAAATCCATTCAGGAAATCAGAAAGAGCGGAGCGACAAAACTGTTACTCCGTATCAATTCTCCGGGCGGTGTCTGCACAGAATCGGTTGCTATGCGCTCGATTTTAAGTAGCGCTAATTTCGATGAGATCACAATTTTGATCGAGGGATTATGTGCGAGTGCAGCAACAAATATTGCAACACTTCCGAACGCGCATGTAAAGATTGCTGAGGGCAGCGAGTACATGATTCATAATCCGTGGCTTGTCACCTACGGCAATGCTAATGAGATTGAGCATGTAATTGAGCGCCTTAGAGGAATCGAGAGCATGACGAGATCTTTCTATGTTGCCAAAACCGGACAGTCGGAAGAACGGATCAAAGAGTGGATGGACGCGGAAACATGGTTCACGGCAGAAGAGGCTGTTAAATGCGGATTTGCCGATGAGCTTGTAAAGGCTGATGAGCTTGCCGGAACAGAGGCAGTTGCTTGTGTATCTGCAAATGAAATGGACGTTATGAGAAGTCTTTATAAAGCAGTGCCGCAGAATATTGCCACAAAAAAACCGGAAAAACAGCCGAAAGAAACAAATAATGTCAGCAACGAGAACCCAGTTGCCGGGGGATCGACTGAAAATAAATCACTAAAGGAGGAAAATCCTATGGAACTCAGTAACCTTACAATGGATCAGCTCCGTGACGGAAACCCGGCTCTGCTTAATGAGATCAAGCAGGCGGCCGTTGTTGAAGAGCGTGCACGTCTCAATGAAATCGATGCTCTGACAGATCAGGGCTATGAAGAGATGGCAGCACAGGCGAAAGCTGACGGAACAAGTGCAATGGACTTCTACAAGCAGGTGATTGCAGCTCGCGCAAAGAAGGGCGCTGAATTTATGCAGCAGCGTCAGCAGGAAACAGCACCGGCTCAGGCTGTTGCAGGCGGTGAACCGTCTGATCCGATCCGCACAGAAGAGCAGGAAATCGAAGCAAACGCAAAGGCAATTGCTAACTTTGCTGAATCGTTCGGCAGACCGGGCGAGGGCATGTTTTAAGGAGGAAAAAGAACATGAGCGAAAACTATAAGGTGGTCGGCACATCCGCTTATAAGCAGCTTCTTGCAGATCCGCAGGGCGCAGACGTCATTGCAGTTCCGGTTGCTTCCGGCGCAGGTGACATCGAAATTGGCACACTGCTTTTCCGTGATGCCTCTGGATCTTATAAGCCGGCAGCTGCAGCAGACGTCACATCTACAAAGTCTCTTGTTGTCGCCAAGGAAACAATTGAATCTGGTGATGATGCCGGTTCCGTCGTTGACGCAGGCGCATACAGAGCAGGATCTTTTGTGGATGGTGCAGTAAAGCTGAAAGACGGCACTGCAGTCACAGCAGAGCAGAAGGTTACTTTAAGACTTCAGAACATTGTTTTTGACGTGATGGATTAATAAATAGTCTGTCGAAAGGAGAACAACATAATGGATATTTATTCTACAAGAGCACAGCTTGCCGCAATCGAGCTTATGCCGCGCGAGTACAGCGTACTTCATGATTTCTTCTGCCATGACGCAGGCCTGGTTGAAGATGATAAGGCTATCTATGATTTCAAGAAGGGCTCAAGAAAGATGGCTCCGATGGTCCATGCAGGAACCGGCGGCGTCCTGATGGAAAGAGACGGATTCGAGACAAGAGAGATCGGCTTCTGCTGCATCGCTCCGGAAAGAATCATTGAGGATCAGAATCTCAAGGGCCGTATTTTCGGTGAAAAGATTCTCGGTGCTCTTTCTCCGCAGGAAAGAGAAAGAAAGCTGCTTGCAAAGGATCTCATGGATATGAGAAAGGCAATCCAGCGCAGACGTGAGTGGATGGCTCGTCAGGTACTTCTGACAGGAAAGCTTTCTATCTTCACATACACAAACGAAGGTAGAAACACCAATGAAAAGCTTGTTGCCGATTACGGTTTCAACAACTTCTTCACTCCGGCTACAAAGTGGAATGCTGCAGGCGCAAAGATCGACGATGACATGCATACAATGTTTGATCTCGTTTACGAAGGTCTTGGTTATGTTGATGTCATTGTGATGGCACCGGATGTTGCTGCAGCAATGAGAGAGAACAGCAACTATATCAAGCTGTTTGACGGCAGAAATATTGATATGGGTAAGCTGAATTCTCAGTATCGCGGCAGCGGCCTCCGTTTCATCGGATGGAATTCCGATGGTGTTGAGATGTACTCCCTTTCCGGTACATTTATCAACGATGAGGGACAGGCAGAGGCACTGATCCCGAAGGGTACTATCATCGCTGGTAGCAGAGAAGTGCTCAACATCTATCACGGTCCTGTTACTCAGGTTGAAGAGACTGGCTCTACTGCAGCTCATAAGACCTACATCAAGAAGGAAGTCCCGCTGCGTTACGGCAGCATTGATGGCAATTCCATCAAGAACAGACTGACATCTTGCCCGACAATTGTACCGTCCAATGTTGATGCATGGACCGTTGCTACTGTCCTTTGATGGAGGGGAATTGAATGTACGTTGCCAATCATTTTATTCGCGCGAATGGAACAAATTATGTTCGTGGTGAATGCATCACGGACCTTACTCCGGAGCAGGTTGATTGGCTGCTGGAAGCGAGGGCAATCAGTGTGGTTGCTCTCGCTTCCGAAGAAGAGCCAGCAGCAGTTACACGGGAAGAAGTTACAGAAGAGGCTGACGATGATGCAGAGGCGCCGGAGATCGACGTAATGGCAGGCATTGTCACGGATGCCGAAGAACAGAAGCCGAAGCGCACGCGGAGGAAAACGAAGTGAAGGTATTTTTACTCAGATCAAAAGAATCAACAGAGGTTGAAGACTGCTACGGCGCGCGCCTGATTGAACAGGGCTTTGCAATTCGTGACCGTGTTGCAGCTGCAGAAACCGAAGCGGACGAAAAAACGGACGTTGCCGCGAGCGAGCCGGAAAAGAAAGTTCGAAAGAAGAAAGAAAATTAATGTCGTTAGTTGATCGTATCAACAATGACATTAGCAGATGCTTTATGCGGCTGGATCATTTCGCGGAAATCCATTACTGGAATGGATTCGAGATCGTCTGCGTCATAGACGAAGAAGACGCATTAAAGCGAAAAAATAACAACGTCAATGATATTTCATGGGATAACAATACACGCAGCTTAGTAGTTCGAACACCGAGCGAATTTTTTCCGGGAGGCGTAGAACCGGATCCGAACACACACGTTATGTTTGACAACAGGCCGATGAAAATTATCAGTGTTGCTCATAATATGGGAGTGTTTGATATAACATTAAGCGCGGTTGATCCAAGGGAGTTTTAATTCATGAGAACCTCTGAAAGATTACGCTGGTTAAAAGACTGGATGTATAAAGAGCTTTGTGAGGGAAGAATCATGAAAGCTCCCGCAGCCAACATGAATATAGGTGTTATTAATACGCAAGAGCCGAAGGTGTTTCTTGCATGGGCTCCGGCACGATTAGATCAGACAGGGCAGGTTAGAGAAGAATCGGTAACGAGCGTTGTTCCGAGTATCACGATCATGCCAAATCAGGCATACGCAAAGTACATGGAAGAAAAGCGATTCGACCGATACAACAATGTACATAGACCACCTGATATGGGGCAACATCTATCCGTGTCAATCCTTTTTAGCATCTATGAGCCGGGCACGCGTTTACCTGGTTTTGTTGATAGTGTTGGTGATAAAGGAAAAGGCCTTGATATGACACTCATCAAAGAGGGTACAGAGCAAGGTTTGATGACGCTCATGAACTGGATGGATGACTGTATGGAAAAACTCCTGGGGCAGAAAATGATCCCGCATACAGATCTTTTCGTTGAGGAATCGACCATGACATACAGCCTTTATACAGACCAGGAATACGTTGTTGATAGAAGACCTATCTTCTATGGCTTTATTAATGTGACATTCGGCTGCTATGCAGAATCGGAAGTCAATAAAAAGATAAATAATTTACTACTTTAAGGAGGAACTAAACCATGGCTGAATATCTGCATGGCGCGTATGGCGAGATTAATGTTGCCGGCACAAGAGTTGCCGACGAATCTCAGGGCGCATTTGTTTACGTCGGCACTGCACCGGTTCATACCGTTGAGGGCGGCGCAAAGAATGTCAATGTACCGATTGTTGTCAATAACATTGCGGAAGCGCGTAAATACCTGGGCTATTCCGAAGACTGGTCCAAATACACTCTCTGCGAGGCAATGCACGCTCATCTTGAATCAAAGGGTGTAGGCCCGCTGATCTTCATCAATGTTCTTGATCCTGAAAAGGTCAAAGCATCTGCTGCAGGCAATGTCACACTGACACCGAGCAACGGCATTGTAACAATTCCGAGCGCAGAAAGCATTATTCTTGATTCTATCGTTGTTAAAGCTGGTAGCACTGCTAAAGAAAACGGCAAGGATTACACAGCAGCATACAGCGTTGACAAGGGCACAATCGTTCTGAAGGAAGCAAAGAGCGGCGCAATCGGCAAGGATGCACTGACTATCACCTACAATACGGTTGATGCAACAAAGGTCACTACACAGGACGTAATTGGATCTTCTGATGGCGAAGGTCTTAACAAGGGCCTGTTCGCTGTAAAGGACGTATACACAAAGACAGGTCTGATTCCGTCATTCCTGTTAGCTCCGGGATTCTCTTCTATTCCGGCTGTACACGCAGCAATGTTCCAGAATTCCAGCAAGGTAAACGGACATTGGGATGTGTTTATGTTTACAGATCTTCCGCTTTCTGCTGACGGCACACTTGAAGCTGCTGCAACATTCAAGAATGCAAACGGTTATACGCATGAAAACGAAAAGGTATTCTATCCGATGGCCGTTGGTACAGATGGTCATAAGTATCATCTTTCTGTTCTGAATGCGGCAAATCTGCAGGAAATTCTTGCAACAACTGACGGCATCCCGTATAAGTCTGCATCTAACACAGCTTGCCCGATTATCTCTAACCTGTGGATCGGCGCAGATCAGACCGGCAGAGTTTATGATGATGCAATCATCAACGAGAAACTTTGCAAGAACGGTATTTCTTCTGCTGCATTTGTTGGCGGCCGCTGGGCTATTTGGGGTGCGCATTGCGCTGATTATAACCAGGAAGATGCAACACAGATCAATGTGGCAGAGACAAATCGTACAATGCTGTACTACATCAGCAACGATTTCCAGGAGCGCAGAATGCGTGACATTGATCAGCCGCTTACAGCCAATGACATTAACAGCATTGTCGCTGAAGAGCAGACCAGACTGGACGCACTTCTGAACATCGGTGCACTTACTTATGCAAATGTCGAGCTGAATGCAGACACGCAGGCACAGAGCGATGCACTGAATGGCGATTACTCATTCGCTTTCCAGATTACAACTACGCCGCTTGCTAAGTCTCTGACTGCAGTTGTCAGCTGGACAGATGATGGTTTTGCTACCTACTTCGAAAGCGCAGAATAAGGGGGTATAAATTATGCCGAGCAAAGTTTATAACAACGTCGAGGATCACCGTCTGCTTGACGGCAATACTCAGATTGAGGACGTTACAAAGGTCGGTCTTCCGACTATTAAGCACACAACAACAACTATCGATGCTTCCGGTATGGCAATGAGCGTCGATATGCCGAACACAACACACATTGATGCAATGGATTATTCCATTACTCATAACAATGGCGTGAACTGTGAAATCCTTGCTAATCCGGGCAAGCATACACAGGAATTCAGAACTGTGCGCCAGAGATACAATGTCGCAAAGGGTGAGATTGAGCATGAATCTGTTAAGTATCGTCTGACAGGTGTTCACGTTGAAACCCAGAAGGGCGACATTGAAACCGGATCTCCGTTTGGCAGCACAGACAAGTATTCTTGCTTACGTTACGAAGAGATTGTAAACGGTAAGACAACAATTCTGATCGATGCTACAGCCGGTATCATCAAGTATAACGGCAAGTCATTTACTGACGCCGTACAGAATATGCTTAAATAATTTGCTTTCAGACAGGGCCGGAAGACGTCGGATCTTCCGGCCTTATATCTAAAGGGGACGAAAAATGGATAAAGAAAAATTTTTGGAAGCACAGGAAAAGATAGCTAAAAAGACAGAAGAGATCGGCACAAGAGTGAAAGAGGCGAATGAGGCAATCGGAGCCGGGAAAGGAATTCTTCGTCTTGAAACTCCTATTGAGGCTGGTGAGGAAGTAATCACAGAGCTGCCTTATGATTTGACGGCATTAACCGGAATGGAATATGTTGATGCGATGGACAGCGATCCAAACACAGCAAATGCATTCAGGATCACATATAGGCAAGGATTAACATTATTTGCCAAAGCTGCTGCAAAACAGGTTGATCTGCTTGACACAAGAGACATCCAGGAGCGTTTAGGCGTCACGGATGCAGTCGCGGGGGTACAGGTAGCAACACTTTTTTTCAATGCATCGACGCGGGCGGGACGGCTTCGTATCTCGAAAAGGTGATAACGGCCGGAATGGTCACGCACACGTCGATTGTAGACTTTATGAGCATGAAAATACTGCAGTTTTATCAGGTATACGGAGCAACAGCGCGTGTGCTTGAAAAGAGAAAGCAGAATTAAAGACAGGCGGCCATGTTGCCGCTTGTCTTGCGTTTTTGTGAGGGTGCGAGAGTGGAAATTTACTACCAGGGAACAGAGATTACGAACATGGTGCAGGTAAGAAAATGCATCGTTCGTGATACAGCAGGCGGCAAATGTGACAGCTTGGAAATCGAATTCGAGAACGCCGCCGGTTGGTATAGCTGGGGGCCTGAAGAAGATGACACTATTGTTGTCGCACATAAGGGTTATGACAGCGGAGTAATGTTCGTGAATTCAGTTATTCCGGAGGACGGAAAATACAGAATCATTGCAACGTCTCTCCCGTGCAAAGCAAGAGCAAAAGGTTATCAGAGTTTTCACGAGAAAACATTAAAGGATATTATCAAAGCTTGTGCTATGGCATCCGGTATGAGTTACAAGCTATTAGGTGTCGAAGGTGATGTAATGATCCCTTATATTGAGCGCGAATACGAGGGATGCGCGGCATTCTTAAACCGTTTGTTGTCGCTTGAGGGTGCTGTTTTAAAATGCGTAAACGGCAACTATGCAGCAATTGGCATTGATTACGCACAGGAACGTAATGCGCTGCAGACAGCAGTGATTTCAGCGCAACAGACAGGAGTGCAGTATTTCCGGAACGGTCAGAAATACAGATCCATAACGGTCAGAACACCGTATGCAAAAGCAACAGCTATTGATGAGCTTGTGTCATCTTCTCATGCGCAGGTGACAATTAATTATCTTCCCGCATCGAATGATCTGCAGGCCAAAAGATGGGCTTGCGGAAAACTATTATGGATTAACAGACAATGTGAATCGGTTGTCATTAAAAGCGAATTCAATGCAGCAATGACGGCAATGAACAGAGTAGATATTGTCAGCGACACAGATGCTTCAGGCAATTGGGTTGTTGCAGAAGTGGAGCATGATCTTTTTAACGAAACCTCTACAACAACATTGAACCGGTGCATTGTATCAATTGTTTAAATGGTGTGAAAAATGGATAAACGTGTTTGTGGATATATTGAGCGCGGAATGATTGCAGAAATCATTAACGGGAAATATGTCATTAAATCGTTGGATCGGGTAGGAATCACAACACCACCATTAGAGCCGGTCGATAAATCTGCTTATAAAGTGGGTGATAGTGTTTACTATTTCTATTTTGCAGACGGAACCGGACGCATTATTTGTGGTTTTGAAAATAAGTAATTTACAAGGCAGGTGATTTTATGGCGTCACAGAGACTTGAAACTATAATTTCGATTAACGCGCGCGCCGAAAAGGGCTTTGCTGAAGTTGGAAATACTCTAACTGAGCTTGGATCACTTGTCAGTGGAATGAGTGATCAGATTCTTCAGTTCGGTAAGGATTCCGTAGAAGTTTACAAAGATTATGAGAAGAGCATGACAGACGCAGAGGTTGCTCTCTCAACGACTTACGGACGCGGAACAGCAGAATTAAGCGAGGTTATGAAAGGACTTGATTCTGCTGCTACAGAGTGGGCTGTATCAACAATTTTTCATACAAACGACGTCGCAAATGCGATTTCAGAAGCAGCTCATGCCGGATGGGATTATGACAAGATTATGACCGGTATTCCGGCGGCTATGGAATTGGCGCAGGCAGGCTCAATAGATCTGTCTGATGCGGTCAATTACATTGTCAAGGCAACGAACGCAGCGGGCATTTCTTTCGAGGACACGTCAGATTTCATCGATAAATGGACATATTCGGCAAACAGCTCTGCAACGACCGTCGAAGAGATGGGCGAAGCGATGCTCAAAATGGGCGCGACAATGAAATTTGCCGGAGGAACAGAAGAATTCTTGACACTTATCGCGGCTACAGCGAATGCCGGTGTTACTGGCAGTGAAGCCGGAACGATGGTCAGAAATTCCATGCTGCGCTTGATTGCACCGACGAAAAAAGCAGGTGAAGCACTTGAATCACTCGGTGCAACAGAAGAAGAGCTTGCCGAAATCAGCGCAAGTGAAAATCTTGAATGGGCTGGTGAGCAGTTGTCAGAGGCCGGATTCAGTGTATACGACGAGCAGGGCAATTTGAGGAACATGATTGACATCTATTCTGATCTCAATACTGTTCTTTCTGAAATGGCCGGCGGCGCCGATAAGATTGCAGAGAACGAAGACACGATGAAGATTCTCAGTGCGATCTTTCCGACAAGAACTATTACTGAAGCGCTGGGTCTGATGGATGCAGCCGAAAAAGGCTGGTACGGCCTGTACGATGATCTTGAAAACGGTGTCGCGTCAAACTATGGCGAATATGCAGCAGAAACCATGATGGATACACTCTATGGCAACATAGAGACTTTTGGATCAAAGGTTGAACGCTTAAAGCAGCTTACCGGAGAGGAATTATCCACACAGGTATCAGACTTTCTTGGCGGCGTTGGGGATATTGTTGATTCTATCTCTGAAATGGATAGTGGATCTTTTAGTGCACTTGTGGCTGGTCTTGAAACAATTGCACTTGCCGGTCCGGGACTGCTAATTGCAGGTGGTGCATTCCGGTTTATTGCAGCTGCGATGACACCGGCAGGAGGCATTGGACTTACAGCAATTGCACTTGTATCAGCTGCAAAAGCTGTTAGAGAGCTTGAAGACGCAGACTTCGCAAGCAAGTTCGGAACCGGTTCTCTTGATCATGCAGCAATTAATAGCTTTACTTCATCACTGACAGATGGATTCAACGAAGCATACTCCGAAATAAACAGCTATAAGCAGGCATTAGACGAAGCGGTTGCAAGCTATCAGAATGCCAGCAGCAAGTTTACAAGCAAGCTTTTTACTTCGATGATAACAGGCGCACAGCTTTCGTCTGAAGAAATTGATCAGATGAAAAGCATGGGTGAAAGCCTTGGCGGTTATGTACTTGAGGGTCTTGAGAGCAGCATGGGAGAATCAGTCTCATACTGGTCATTGCTGTTTGGTGGAGAAGATAACGAAGAGTACGGTGGCGCTTTTACAAACGCGTTTGACATGATCAGCAACAGCTATAATGCTGCTGTCAGCACTGCTGAAGGAATTGGCAATCAGCTGCGTGATGCGATGAATTCCGCATTTGCTGATGGTGAAATTAGCCCGGAAGAATATTCCAACATTCTCTCGTATGTGCAGTCATATAATCAGGCGCTTGCGGAAGCGGCGTCAGAAGCAGCAAAAGCAGAAAACGAAGTAAACTTGAAAGCAATGCTGCACAAGGCGCAGACAGCAAGCCTTGATGAAATTAAGTCGGTTTCACAAGAGATTACAGAAGCGCGTGATTCTGTCATTGCTCAGATGGATGACGAGTACGAGACGAACCGTGCACGTCTTGAATTGAATTACGACAAGCAGATTGAAGCTGCAGACAATGCAGCGGATAAAGCGTTTTGGACATCCCAAAAAAATATGACACTTGCAGCTGCAGACAGTGCGCATAAAGAAGAGACGGACGCATGGGGCTCTCAGTATGATTCGGGTCTGTATAATCTCTGGGATAAATCGATTCGTCAAGGCGATCTTGGCGGGATGTTTGAAAACCTTGAAACACTTGCTCAGCAGGTTATGCAAGGCCAGCTTTCGACGGAAACAGCCTATGAAGATTTCAAGTGGCAATACGGCGGCAGCAATAAACATGCCGGAGAAGGTAGTGCCATCTGGGATGATAAGTCAAGACAAGAACTTTCCGAAGCTATTGCTTATGAGATTGATTCACTTGGTGGTGTGGACACAATCAATCAGAGGATTGCAGATTATACGGAACAAGGCGACGCAGCAAGCGCAAATCAGCTGCAAACGCTTCTGACAATGCAGCAGATTTCAGACAATTTTGCGACAACGACAGTAAAAAGCTTTGATGATTTCAAAGGCTCTTTCCTCGGGAATGCTTTCGCAACAGCTGCGACTTGGATTCATGGCGGGTCTGAATACATGTCAACGGATGCTCACAGCCGCAATTATGAAGACCATGATAGGGCATCATATGAAAACCTTACACTGGAATCAGCTCGTCAGACAATCAGTGATCTAAACGATGCTGCATATGGTGCATTTTTCAATTCATTCAGCAAAGAAACGAATGGCGGTATGGATGAATTCTCAAGTGTTCTAACATCTTGGGGTAATTTCTTGCCGAGTGCTAAATCGGATCTTGAATCAATGATGAATGGATTGTCGCAGAAATATGATTATTCTGCGGTGCTCCGTGATTATGACCAATCAGGTGAATGGCAGGGATACGGATTCGGTAGAGAATACGCTACATATCAGTTGATGTATGGCGAAGCTGCAGAAAATGCCGAGCAGTACAAGATTACTGTCACGCCGGAAATTGACCAGGGAGCAATGGAATCTCTGGATCCGGTGATTCTTCCGGTATTGCCTGAAATGACGGAAGAGGAAAAGATTGATTCTCTTGAAGGGCAGGGTGTATCGGTTGAGGTTGACGGAGATACGACGAGCCTTGAAGCAACGATAAACGGCAGCGACGGTCAAACGCTCCTTGAATATGTCAACGGTGAAGCATCCGGACTGCAGATGTCGATTACGGATCAGGACGGAAAAACGCTTGTTGAAAATGTTACCGGTAATGCTTCCAGCCTTGCAAGCATTATCAGCAGCTATGACGGCAGAACGATCACGGTAAACATTGCAGGACGTCAGCTATTCGCGTCAGGCGGCCGTGCTACAACAGCATCGATCTTCGGTGAGGCAGGCCCGGAATGGGCTATCCCTGAGCAGCACAGCGAACGCACAGCGCAGTTATTAAATGCCGCGCGTGAAGCAAGTGGGTTTACATGGCCGGATCTCCTTGCGAGATTTGGTGGAATGAATGCGAGCGCAAATAATCAGCCATCAACAGTCGTTTACAGCCCGACTATCAATGCTGCAGATGTAACAGGTGTTGAGCAGGCTTTAAGAGATGACAAGGCGCGTCTTGATAAATGGTTCCGGGAAAAGAAAATGTTTGAACAAGTGGAGGTATTCACATGACATACAGCGGACAAGTCTATATTTGCTCTGCAGGAGAAACGTTTGACGGCATCGCACTTGAGATTTACGGCGATGAAAAATATGCATGTGATCTGCTTTGCATGAATCCGGATTATTGTCTGATGACAGTTTTTAAGGGCGGTGAAGAGCTTATGCTTCCGGTTGTGGAAATCGTTGATGAATCCAAAAACGATGGAATTATGCCGGAAACCGCACCGTGGAAGGAGGCTAATTAACGCATGGGCGAAATTGGTAGATGGTGCGGACAAAAATTTGTGATCTCATCTTCCGTGATTCGAGGATTTACAGGGCTGCAGATTAAAGGCAGCCTTGAATCTGAATCGAAAGAAGAAGGGGGCCAGCAGTACGTTTCGAGGAAAAAGGGAAAAGCAACTGAGATCCAGTTTACGATTAAATTCAATGCTTATACAGGTTGTGCAGTACGAAAAGAAGCACTGTGGTTCGTTGGAGCTGCGAGAAAAGGCAATGCAGATTATCTGTATCTGGGAGGCACGAAATATCTCCCGTATAAGCTCATGTGTACAGACGCAACTATAAAGAATGTCGTGCTATCACCGAGTGGTAAATGGGAATCTTGTGATGTTGCAGTCACGTTAAAGCAGTGTCAAAAAGCCGGCGGTGGATCCGGCGGCAATGGTGGCGGTGGTGGAACCGGTAACGGCGGTGGATCCGGCGGCAATGGTGGCGGTGGCGGCGGCACAAAGGGGACAAAAGGTCCTAATAAAGTCTCCGTTGATAAGTCGCCTACAGTTGATAAAAAGACTGAAACGGAAGTCGTCAAGAAGATTGAAAAATATGTCAGAGATAATGTTGCTCCGGTTGTAAAAAAGGCCGTTCCGGTTGTGAAAAAGATAGTTGAGGATCTTGATAAAAACCGAAAAAAAGAAGTCAAAAGTAAAAATAAAAATCCGCGAGATGTGGCCGGAAGTGGAAAAAAAACAAGGATAAAAGATCAGGTTTCGCCAAAAAGATCACCGAAGCCGGCAACGAAACCCGGAAAGAAAACTGTAAGATATGGCGGCATAAACGTCAGACAGACAAAGTAAGGAGGCGCATCTAATGGCTATATATATGATCGATAATATGTCGTCTCCTATCGATTTTCAGGAAAATGATCCGATTAAGCGAACGCTGCAGAATGCAAAAAATCTTCTCATGTGTCAAATAGGCGAAGTTCCTTATGACCGGCGCAGGGGATTTAATGCGCGTCTGTACGATTTTGCGTGGGGCGAATTCCAGGAAGAATTGCTTCCGGAGCTTGACAGAGTTATGGCATGGGAACCGGACGTTGAAGTTGTCAGTGCTTCAGCGAAAATGCTGCCTGACGGGAGCGTATATATCAAGGTGAATCTTGAAATCGTTATAGGCGAAGAGATCACGGATGATTAAGTGGAGGGATTACAGTTGGATAATACAGAACTGCATTATGTCACGTATGATCCGGATGAGATCTGGGATGAAATGATCTACAACTACGTCGAAGCAGGCGGCGACATTCTTTATCCAGGCGACGAGAAAGAAATGTTATTGCGCGGTGTACTTTCCGACATTGTGCAGGTGCTTGCAGGTGTTGACAATGCGCTCAGAATGCAGACGCTTCGGTATGCCGTTGGTGAATATCTGGACATTATCGGAGAAAAGCGCGGGTGTGAAAGAATTGCTGCAGGAACAGCGACAGCAACAGTGATAATCAAAACAAATGCGTTAGGTGTCACGGACGTTGTTGAAGCTGGAACGGCCATGAGCAGCGACGGTGAGAATTATTATTTGCTGTCAGAGGATCTTATTTTGAACGGTGAAGAGCAGCAGATCGAGGCAGAAATCACTGCAGCGGAACCGGGAAAAGCAGGAAACGGTTTGATCGTCGGAAAAGAAATGATCATAGCTATTCAGCATCCGGCAATTAATAGCATCGTCGTCAAAACTGCAGCATCAGGCGGTTCAGATGAAGAATCAGACGATGATTACAGAGAACGTATCCGCGAATATGGTCTTGCAAGCATTACAACAGGTCCGAAGCAGCAGTATGAATCAGTGACAGAAGGTGTTAGTGCGGAAATTGTTGATGCGAAAGCAATTAATAATGGCGCGGGTGAGGTCGGAATTTACCTGGTTGTTGCAGATGGAGCAAACAGCAAAAAGCTCATTGAAGCTGTTTCAGAAAGATTAAATGCATCGGATGTACGGCCGCTGACAGATCATGTGACAGTCTATGAATCAGAAAAAGTACCGTATGTGCTCAACGTTGAGTATATGACAGACAATAGCTCTGCTATTGCGTCTGCAGTGGCTAATGTTATAGCAGAGTATCAGGCGTGGCAGGATAACGAAATCGGCCGCGCATTTAATCCGGATCGGTTGATGGCTGCTCTTTATACTGCAGGCGCTACTCGTGTGATTTGGAATGCATCCAGTACGTTTAACGGAAATAATGCAATCACATATACGGAGATCGATGAGAAGAAGCATTGCAGCGGAATAATTAATGCAACGGCGATTTCATAAAGGGCGGTGATGGAAAATGTTTGAATACGATTACAAGCAGCATGTCCCGCGCTTTATTTTGAATGATAAAAACGGATATGCACTTGCGCGCGCGATAGCAGCAGGGCTGCAGAAATTGAATGACATCATCGAAGAGGGAGTTTTCTGTGTTATTGATTCCGGAAGTATGCCGGAATGGAGACTTGACGAAATGGCATGGGAAACGAATTGCATTTACGACTATTCGGCCAGTGTTGAAACAAAACGCAAGCTGATCGAAAAAGCATTGCCGCTATACAGGTTGTATGGCACTCCGCAAGCGATTTATGAGTATTTCAGCAGCTATTATGACAGCGTGCAGATTCTTGAAAATTGGGATTATGGTGGTGAACCATACCATTTCAAAATTCTTGTAGAGAATGAAAAGTTTCAGAACGCTGAAACCTGGAATGTCGATGCGATTAAGAAAACAAAGAATGTGCGCAGTGTCCTTGACGGATTCTTAATCGGCTACTCGGCAAACCTTAAAGTGTCTGCTTCAGGAGAAGTGCTTGCGCGTATCGAGTATCCATTGACAGGAACCGGTTATAGAGCCGGCGAACTCCCATAAGAAAGAAGCGTGAAAAAGTGGCCGATGTATTTAATATAAATAATAAATACCTGGATTATCTAAAATTGCTGGTGAAAAGCGATATAGATAAGGTGCGATATAAAATCGATGGATCTAATTGGAAAGATGCTCAGATTGTGTCAATTGAAGTTCAGAACACAGGACAGATTGCTTTAACATTCATAATAGATCTAACGAAAGATAATGCCGCGGGTGTGAAAGAAATTGCCATCTATAGCAGAAAAGGAATCTATATTGCAAACCGTCAATTAACGTTGACAAGAAAAAATGCTTCAGAAGCAATTGAGTATGTTGTGCGGTTCAATATTTTCCAAGCATCAGAAAACATAATTACGCATGAAGAATATGACTTGAGCGTTATTGAAAATGGCGAATATTAATTCTGGGAGGATGAGCGATGTCTTACACAAGAATCAACTGGAAAGATCACATAGTGGAACGGCCTAAAACATATGATGTGACACACAATGAAGACGATACAGTCACATTAGCGGAATCAAACGGTCATGTTCATCAGCAGGGAACGCCGCTCTCTGCAAATAATTTTAATAAGATGGATGAAGCGCTGCAGCATATCAGCATTGCATTTGACATGTACGTGACACAAACACAGGCGCAGATTAGATCCTTGCAGAGTGAGATAGAAGATCTCAAAAAGAATATTTAAGCGAAGGAGGATAAGCAGTGATTAATTCACCTTTAGAATTCCTTGCACAGCGTTATGAAAATGTTGTGAAGCATGATGTTTTTGGTAATATTGCCGGAATATTCGTAAAATTTCCCAAAATGATAAGCTATGATCTTAATCATAACTTACCTGAACATACGCATCCGGCTTTTATCATCAATGGAGTTGAGCAGGATTATATTCTCCTTGGCAAATATATTGGCGGTGCGAATGGAGAATCAGACGGGGCAATTGTCAGTCTTCCGAACATTGAACCGGCGAATAATGCGACAGCAGATGACCTTTTATCACGCATGAAAAAAGCAGGGTCCGGAATAACTGGAATGACATGTGCGGATTATGGATTTCTTAAATTGTTAGCTCAAAAAAACGGGTGGAGCCCGAACGGTAACACAGATAACGGGGCTGCATACAACGAATATTCCTCATGGAAAATAGGGGAAGTATACGATCCTCATACTTTTTGCACGTTTGACTGAAATAGCTATGAATGACTAAGACCACATTCGGCAAAAGAAGAATTAAAGCCGAGCATTGCAGCGAGATATTGGAGTAAAAAAGAATTTGTCGGCGGTGTTTGCCATGATTCTATCACTTTAAACGGCACAGGTCCGCTTAATTGGTATCTTGGCGAAGATGCAGGAAATATGGCTGATCTTGTCGGAAACGTATCAGAAATCCAGTACGGCTATAGAATTGTAAATGGAGAGATTCAGATCCTTGAAAACAATAATGCTGCAGATCCATTGGCAGATCTTTCGAAGGATTCTCCGGAGTGGCGTGCAATTCTTCCGGATAGCAGCGACGAAGGTTATACACTGGTGGATCCGGGAACAAGCGGAACGCTGCACTGGAATGGCTCTCAACTTGGCACTGAAGTTCCGCAGGATACAATCCAATCTAAGATCATTAAGTTTACAGCTATCACAACAAGCAGTGCACTTACAAAAATCCCGTGCATCATGTACGAACTCGGTCTTATCCCGATTAAGCTTAATTATGGACCTGATGAAACAGATGGTTATTGCTCACTCGCCATGTTAGGTGAAGAAATGCTGTCAAGTCGTGGAGGGCATTATACAAGTGAGGATTATGCAGGACTTGGAAGCGTTTCAACTGCATCCAGGAATAGTGCGGATGTTAGAAGAGGCTGCAGACCGCGCTCATTATAAAACATAAATACGGAGGATCAAAGAAGTGTCACCATTTAGTCAGACAGTTATTACAGCGTTAATCAGCAGCGGCCTTTGTGGTGCGCTGTTTTCTTTTATCACTTTTCTGATCACACGGCATGATCGGAAAATGGAGAAAAAGGAACAGCGCAATTCCGCAACGAACAAAATGTTGATTGGCCTCGGTCATGATCGGTTGCTTGCTCTGGGTGCAATTTATATCCGTCGCGGCGCGATTACGGTTTCAGAAAAAAGTAACCTTAAAATGATATACGAGCCTTATCACGGGCTCGGCGGCAATTCTGACGGAACGACAATCTACGAAGAATGCATGAAGTTATCTGTGATTTCGGAGGAAGAAGCGAAAAAGTTAGATGCCGAAAATCGCAGAAAAGAATGGGAAAGATGAAAGGAGTTTGAAAAATGGAATTAGGAATTGCAAGTGTAGCAGCTATTACAGCAATCAGTTATCTTGTCGGAATGGGTTGTAAAGCATCCGCGCGCGTGAAGGATGAAGTCATCCCGGTAATCGTTGGTGGCGCGGGATTAGTTCTCGGCGTGGCAGCCATGTTTGTTATGCCGGATTTCCCGGCGAATGATGTTATCAATGCTGCAGCAATCGGCGTTGTTTCCGGCCTTGCGTCAACGGGTATTGATCAGATCAAAAAGCAGTACAATAAATGATTCTGCGGCGAATGCAAAAGGGGGGCTTCGGCTCTCCTTTTTTTGACAGGAGGACGAAATGGAAAATCCATATGTGATGCGCAGGGGCAGCACTCCTGTTCAGGTTTTTAACGTCGGAATTAACTTAACCGACGCGACTGTTTTTGTCACGTATAAACAGCATGGAAAAGTCATTGTCGAAAAGACAGGCCGTGAAATCACAGTCACGCCCGGAACGATTACAGTTCCGCTGACACAGGAAGAAACACTTGAATTTCAGGCAGGTCCGTCTCATCCGGCAGAGGTACAAATCCGGTATGTGAAAGAAAATGGAGCCGCAGATTCAAGCTGTATCATTCCTTTACGCATAGAAAAGATCTTAAAGGAAGGAGTGATTAAGTATGTTTCTGGCGAATCTGATTGAAGAATCACAATCATTTGAAGCATCGTTTAGCTCCGGAGATCAGCAGCTTGATGCAGGAATGACCGGGGATTATATAAACGTTGGCAATAACTATAAGGATCTGACAAATAAACCTAAAATCAACGGCGTGACAATTGAGGATGATATTGGAGGCGTTGTGCAGGGCATGATTGACGAGCATGATAATAATTCGGCGTCGCACAAGGATGTGCGTAAAATGATTGATGATAAAACGAAAGCAATCACTAATGCCGAGATACTTGAGATTTTGAGGTGGTAAATGGGAGTTTTAACAAATTCCGGCTTGGCTAAGTTTTGGGAGATAATCACCGGAAAACTCAATGCAAAGGCTGACAAGTATATCGCGCATAATAGCTATGAGGGGATCATTGCGAAAAGCAATACTCAGGAAGCAGCGACATTTTATTACGCAAAAGTTATTCCGGATGATTATTTCACTTCGTGGTCTATTAAAGTCAGATACAGAGTGAAAATAAATGACGCGAGTACACACGCTGATAAGGA
>JAUNAG010000039.1:0-12163 GCA_030527685.1 Lachnospiraceae bacterium
CAGAATACGTACTTTTCTCATAAGTGTGATTCCTCCTGTTGCTCTTTTGTTCTTGTGATACCAAGAGCAGTCAGTGCCTGCTCCTGCTTCTCAAACATAACCTTTTCTTCTTCCTCTGTCATGTGATCATAACCGATCAGATGAAGAACGCTGTGCGCCACGAGGAAGGCGAATTCCCGCTTCGTTCCGTGTCCGTATTCCTTTGCCTGCTCGCGGACATGATCCACAGAAATCATAATATCGCCCAGCAGCAGATTGCCGGTCTCCGGATCGAAGGCGCCGGCCGGATCGCTTTCCGCTTCTTCAAATGCAGCCGGCTCGCTGTACTGGAATGCAGGAAACGAAAGAACGTCTGTCGCACGGTCGAGATCTCTCGTCTCGCGATTGACATTCTGAATCTCCGCATCGTCTGTCAGGATCAGACTGACCTCGGCATCAAAGGGGCAGCCGGCCTGTCTGAGCACCTCTGCCGCCGCAGCCTCTGCTGTCTTCTGACAGTCAAAATCAAATACCTCGGAGAAATCATCTCCTTCATATTCATTCTCAAGCCAGATCGTAATCATCGCTTTACCCTCTTCGGTGCGTCCTTGCGGACCTGTGCGGATCTTACCTTGCTGCGTCCGGTTTCTTTCTTTTCATATTCCTCATATGCTTCGACGATCTTCTGGACAAGCGGATGTCTGACAACATCCTTGCTTGTGAGCTCGGAGAAGCCGATGCCGTCGATCTTTTTCAGAACGCGCATCGCCACATCCAGGCCGCTTGTGGTCCCGGTCGGAAGGTCCTTCTGTGTGCGGTCGCCCGTCACAACGACTCTTGAGCCGAAGCCGATTCTCGTCAGGAACATTTTCATCTGGGAAGGTGTTGTATTCTGTGCCTCGTCCAGAATGATAAATGCGTGATCCAGGGTACGTCCGCGCATATAGGCAAGCGGCGCCACCTCGATCAGGCCTTTTTCCGAATTCTTCAGGAATGCCTCGGCGCCCATGATTTCATACAGCGCGTCATACAGCGGGCGGAGGTAGGGATCGATCTTGCTCTGCAGATCGCCCGGCAGGAAGCCGAGCTTCTCGCCGGCCTCAATGGCGGGACGTGTCAGGATGATGCGGGATACCTCTTCTGCGCGGAAGGCTCTGATTGCCATTGCCATTGCCAGATAGGTCTTGCCCGTACCTGCCGGTCCGATGCCGAAGGTGATCATGTTGTTCCGGATCGAGTCAGTATACTCCATCTGGCCCACGGTCTTGGGCTTTACCGGACGTCCCAGTGCGGTGTGAATGATGATCTCGTCATCAATCTCAAGCATCTTCTTCTGCTTTTCTTCTTCAATCAGAGACAGAGAATAGGTGATCTGCTGGTCTGTGATTGCGTTGCCGCGCTCTGAGAGTGTACGAAGCATGGCAAGAAGCTTCACCGCCTGCTCCACCTTCTCCGGCTGTCCGGCTATACGTACTTCTCCGTCACGCGGAATAATGCTGACGGAAAGCTTCTTTTCAATTTCTTTCAGGTGTGAATCGAACTGACCGAAGATATTCTGTGCCTCTCCGGCCGGCAGTTCAAAGACCGATATAATCGGTTTTGCCATGAATCATTGTTCCTTTCGTTAAAATGATGAGGCAGAGACGTCTAAACGCTCTGTCTGAGTCATTCTATCACGGAGACGGCATAAAATCCACCTGGTGCCTCTTTATTTGTGATAGGGCTGACCGTTCATAATCCGAAAGGCGCGGTACAGCTGTTCTGTCAGAATCACGCGCATCAGCTGATGCGGAAATGTCATCTTCGAAAAGCTGATCTGTTCGTTGGCACGCGCAAGAACGGCATCGGAAAGACCGAGCGAACCGCCGATCACAAAGGCAAAGCTGCTTTTGCCGCTCTGCATCAGATCCGACAGATGTTCGGAAAATGCAACCGAGTCCCGGGCCTTCCCGTTGATTGCCAGCGCAATGCAGTAATCCTGGTCGTGCAGCTTTCCGAGGATTCTCTCCCCTTCCTTGTCCTTGATCTTCTCACAGACAACTTCGGAGGCTCCGTCCGGCGTCTTCTCATCTGCCACTTCAGCAATCTCGATCTTTGCATAAGCGCCGAGCCGTTTCACGTACTCCTCTACTGCCTCTCTGTAAAAACGTTCCTTTAGTTTTCCCACACAGATAATCCGGATATTCAACTTTTTCCGTCCTCTTAAACGAATAAGGCAGGACTGTCACTGACAGTCCCGCCTTAATGATTTTACTTATAAGCTTCAGGCATTTTTGGACTTGATGAACTCGTCAATACCCTTTGCACCTGCCTTGCCGGCACCCATTGCAAGGATGACGGTAGCAGCGCCTGTAACAGCATCGCCGCCTGCATAGACGCCTTCCTTGGAGGTCTTGCCGTCCTCTTCGGATGCGATGATGCACTTTCTGCGGTTGATATCCAGACCGACTGTTGTGGAGGAGATCAGCGGGTTCGGTGATGTTCCCAGAGACATAATTACTGCATCGCACTCTGTCTCGAATTCAGATCCCTCGATGGCAACCGGGCGTCTTCTTCCGGATGCATCCGGCTCTCCGAGTTCCATGCGGACGCAGCGGATGCCTCTGACATTTTCATTCTCATCTGTCAGAATCTCGACCGGGTTGGTCAGCAGATCGAAGATAATGCCCTCTTCCTTTGCATGATGTACTTCTTCGGCTCTTGCCGGAAGCTCTGCTTCGGAACGTCTGTATACCAGATGAACCTCTGCGCCGAGACGAAGTGCTGTTCTGGCAGCATCCATCGCAACGTTGCCGCCGCCGACTACGACGACCTTCTTAGCCTTGTAGATCGGTGTATCGTAATCATCGCGGAATGCCTTCATCAGGTTGTTTCTTGTCAGATATTCGTTAGCGGAGAATACACCGTTTGCGTTCTCGCCCGGAATACCCATGAACATCGGAAGACCTGCGCCGGAGCCGATGAAGACAGCCTCGAAGCCTTCCTTTGTCAGCAGCTCGTCAACGGAAAGTGTTCTTCCGATGATGACGTCTGTCTCGATCTTAACGCCGAGACCCTTGACGTTCTCGACTTCCTTTGCAACGACTGCATCCTTCGGAAGACGGAATTCCGGAATGCCGTAGCTTAATACGCCGCCGGCCTTGTGAAGTGCCTCGAAGATTGTCACATCGTAGCCGAGTCTTGCCAGATCGCCTGCGCAGGTCAGACCAGCCGGGCCGGAACCGACGATTGCGACACGATGACCGTTCTTCTCTGCTGCCGGAGTCGGCTTAATGCCGTTCTCGCGAGCCCAGTCAGCAACGAATCTTTCCAGCTTGCCGATGGAAACTGCTTCACCCTTGATGCCGCGGATGCAGCGGCCCTCGCACTGTGTCTCCTGCGGGCAGACACGACCGCAGACAGCCGGAAGTGCGCTGGACTGAGAGATGACTTCGTAAGCACCTGCGAAATCGTTCTCCTTCACCTTTGCGATGAATTCGTTAATGTGAATATTAACCGGACATCCCTGGATGCACTTTGCGTTCTTGCAGTTCAGGCAGCGCTTTGCTTCTTCAACTGCTTCTTCTTCATTATAACCGAGGCAGACCTCGTCAAAATTGGTAGCTCTGACCTTCGGCTCCTGCTCTCTGACAGGTACCTTCTTCATGATATCGCCCATTTATTTGCTCTCCTTTAAATCCCGAACGGATGGTGATCAGCAGTTGCCGCAGCCGCCTTCATGAGTACGGCCTTCCTGATAAGCAAGAACAGCCTCGCCCTCAACGGTCTTGTACATAGCGGAACGCTTCATGCACTCTGTCCAGTTGATCTTGTGGCCGTCGAATTCCGGTCCGTCAACGCAGGCAAACTTGATCTCGTCGCCGACTGTCAGACGGCAGGCACCGCACATACCGGTTCCGTCGACCATGATCGGATTCATGGATACAACAGTCGGAATGTTGTACTTTGCAGTTGTCAGTGTGCAGAACTTCATCATGATCATCGGTCCGATGCAGACGCAGTGATTGTACTCCTTGCCCTCTGCAATCAGCTCATCGATCACGGTTGTGACAACACCCTTGTGCATATAGGAGCCGTCATCCGTTGTGACATAAAGATTGGTGGCAACAGATCTCATCTCTTCTTCGTAGAAAAGCAGATCCTTTGTACGGCAGCCGATGATGACATCAGCTTCGATACCGTGCTCATGCAGCCATTTAACCTGCGGATATACCGGTGCAGTACCTACACCGCCGCAGACAAAGAGGAACTTTTTAGCCTTCAGTTCTTCCTCGCTCATCTCTACAATGTCAGACGGGCGTCCAAGCGGTCCGACAACGTCTTCGAATGCGTCACCGGCCTCAAGTTCAAGGAACTTCATTGTGGATGCGCCGACCGGCTGGAAAACGATCGTGACAGTTCCCTTTTCAGCATCATAATCGCAGATTGTCAGCGGGATACGTTCGCCGATTTCATCCATCTTGACGATCAGAAACTGTCCGGGTTCGCAGTGGCCGGCGAGAAGCGGTGCCTCGACAACCATCTCCCAGACAACTTCGCTGAGCTGTCTTTTAGAAAGAATCTTGTACATAAAAAGCCTCCATTCCTGTTTTGTTATATAACCTTTTAAAAATACAGTCCGAAGGTGCCTGAATCAGGCAGCCTTGCGGACATTGTACACAGCTTTTACGACCTTGCTGACAGTTCCCCTGTCATTGATGCAGATCGCACTGATTGTATTGCTCCCGGGGACAAGCTGAATCGGTTCTTCATAAACTGCGCTTGTTTCATCCGGGACTGTTCCGTCCACCGTATAATAGATGGTTCCCGAGCTTCCGAGAATCGAAAGCTTTGTTCCGAGTGTATAGGTATTGCCGTTTACCAGAGAGAACACCGGCGGATCCACGAGATAGTCCTCGTACTGCTCCATCAGCTTCTCGAAGCCGCTCTTTCTGACAAGCTCGGCAACGGCATTGGTATCCTCTTTTTCTGCCAGCATGGCAAGCAGGACCTCATAGGCCTCAATTGCCTCCCGGTCTCTTTCAATGACACCTCGCAGAATCTCCTCGGCTTCCGCCTCTTCGCCTGCATGAATCAGCATCTCTGCCTTCATGATATTCAGGTCAGTAGAACCGGGACGAAGACGCAGTGCTGCATCGCAGCTCTTTTCCGCTTCATCCAGACTTCCGGCTGCATAATATGCCTCAGCCTGCTGCTTCAGCACTCTGAACTGCCCGATTGAATGCTCTGCAATAAAGACCACCATCACGGCTGTCAGGGCAAGTGCCAGTATGAGAATCAGCAGCACTCTGCGGACGGCTCTGGACTGATTTCTCCGGATCATCCGCGCTTCCTTCTCGGCCTCTGCCAGAAGACGAAGCTTCTCCTCTGCCTGCTCCCTCAGCAGCCTCTCCCGTTCCAGACTGACGGAGGTATAATCCGGAACCAGATGCACCTCATACCCGCAATGCGGGCAGTAAAGCTTTCCATCCGGTATTTCGGAACCGCATCGTGGGCATATCATCATCTGTCTCTCCAAAACATTTACGCATCCGTCTCCTGCAGAAGCTGTTCGAATTCATCCATCTTCATCAGAATACGGCGCGGTTTTGTTCCTTCCTCTCCGCCTACGACTCCCGCCTCGGCAAGCTGGTCCATAATTCTGGCGGCTCTGTTGAAGCCGATCTTGAATGCACGCTGCAGCATACCGATAGAAGCCTTTTCTTTCGAGATGATCAGTCTTCCGGATTCAGCGAAGTATTCGTCTCTTCCGTCACTCTGTGCCGGAGCCGCCTGCTGTACCGCAGACACACTGCCGTCAATCTGATCCTCGATTTCTTTATTATACTCTACATTGTTTGTCTGCAAAACAAGAAATTTTACAACTTCCGTGATATCGCTGTCCGAGATATAAGCGCCCTGGACACGTACCGGCTTCGGATAGGCCTGCGGCTTGAAGAGCATATCGCCATGTCCGAGAAGCTTCTCTGCGCCGTGCATATCAAGAATTGTGCGGCTGTCGATACTGGATGTAACAGCCAGCGCCGCTCTGGACGGCATATTTGCCTTGATCAGACCGGTAACGACGTTAACAGAAGGTCTCTGTGTCGCGATAATCAGGTGAATTCCGGCAGCGCGGGCAAGCTGTGCCAGACGGCAGATTGCCTCTTCAACCTCCTTGGAAGCCACCATCATCAGGTCTGCAAGCTCGTCGACGATAACCACAAGGCGCGGCATCTTCGGCAGCTTATGTGCCTCATCCAGTTCTGCATTTGTCTCTTCAATGTACTTATTGTAGGACTGAATATTGCGGATACCATTAATCTGCGCAAACTTGTTATAGCGGTCCGTCATCTCCTGAACAGCCCAGTTCAGAGCACCGGCTGCCTTCTTTGCATCCGTTACAACCGGAATCAGAAGGTGCGGAATACCGTCGTAGATCTTCAGCTCGACGACCTTCGGGTCAATCATCAGAAGCTTGACCTCATCCGGTTTCGACTTGAAGAGAATACTCATGATCAGCGTATTCAGACAGACTGACTTACCTGAACCGGTGGCACCGGCGATCAGCAGATGCGGCATCTTCTCGATGTCCTCGACGACGCACTTGCCTGCAATATCTTTTCCAACTGCAAATGCAAGCGACGCTCTGCTCTTCTGGAATTCCGGAGACTCAATGATGTCGCGAAGCATGACAGCAGAGGTCTCTTTATTCGGCACCTCAATACCGACAGCTGCCTTGCCCGGAATCGGTGCTTCGATTCGAATCTCGGATGCTGCCAGATTCAGCTTGATATCATCCTGCAGATTCAGGATACGGGCAACCTTGACACCCTGTTCCGGCTGCAGCTCATAGCGGGTAACAGTCGGACCGCAGGTGACATTGATCACGCGCGCATTGACACCGAAATCCGCCAGCGTCTTCTGCAGCTTTGCAGCCGTAGCCATCAGCGTCTGCTGTGACTCTGCACGGGTCGGCTTACCCTTTGTAAGCAGGCTTACATCCGGCAGCCGGTAGACCGGTGCTGCGGGCTGTGCTTTCTCGATCTCTGCCTGAATGACGCCGACATCTTCCACTCCGGCTGTCTGTTTCTTTGTGCTTCTCTTCGCACCGGCTGCAGAACCGCCGTCTACTGCCCCGGCATTCTCCGTTCCACCCGCTGTGCTCTTGGACGCAGTCTTCGTTCCGGAAGTCCCGGATGCACTGCGCGCAGAAGCTGCCTGCCGCATCTCCTCCGGTGTCGGAGCGACTGCTTCATCTTCATAAACTGCCGCCGGCTCCTCTTCAAAAAAGTCAGCTGCAGGCTCTGCCGCACTCACTTCCGGCTGATTCTGGTTCTGCAGGAAGGAGGGCATGGTAAATGCTGCCGGCTCCGGTTCCTCCTGCAGAGGCGGATTCAGCGTAACGGCAGGCTCCGGATTCGGTGTCCAGCTCATCAGATCCGGAGTTTCCGGACGAAGAACCGGTGCTGCTCCTGTGTTTTCAGCCGGACGATTCTGCCGTCTTCTTTCCGGTCTCTCCTCCGGCGGAGTCAGTGTGACATAAGCCAGCGGATTGTCCGCTTCGGAAATCGGTCCGGTCAGTACATCCGGATAGGCACCACTGTTAATCTCACGTGAAGCATCGTATGATTTTTCACGGTGAGAAATCCTGTCCTCCGAAGACGGACGACGGGACTTCTTTTTAGCCTTTTTCTTATTCTCAGCCTGTCTCTTTCTCTCTGCAGCCAGACGTCTGCGCTCTTCCTCTGCGCGGCGGATATTCTTCCGGAGTTCTTCTGCCTCCTGACGTTCCTGTTCTTTCTCCTCCCAGAGTCTGCTCTCCTCTTCGAGCTGCCTGTTATTCTCCTCAAGACGTGAAAGTCTCTTTTCACGCGCCTTTTTGGCTGCGTGACGGCTTCTGCTTCCCAGCTGAGACAGCAGGGGCTTCTGTGTCATGACAATTGAAGAAATGACCAGCCCGGCAATTGTCAGTACATAAGCACCGATTTTGCCGATTCCCCAGGAAAATACCCATGCAATGCTGCCGCCTACGATTCCGCCGCCGTTGTGATCCTCTGCGGATATTTTATAAAAATCAAGGATCGGCGTTGTTCTGCTGATACCGAGGGAAAGAAGCTGTGCAAATGCCGCTGCAAAGCAGAACAGCATGAAAGCGCCAAGAATCTTACGGAAAATCAGCGGATTTCCTATGTTGGCAATGAAAAATGCATAGCCGAAGAAGAGGAAAACCGGAAGAACATACGCCAGCAGTCCGAAGCAGCCGAAGAGTGCATCGCTCATCGCCGCACCGAACCGTCCGATAATGCCGAAATTTGCAAGCATCAGAATAACAGAAAGCGCAAGAACCAGACAAAGTCTGACCTCACGGCCGATGCCCTTTGTCTGGTTTACCTTGCTCACTGTTTTTTTTCGGGATTTTGAAGCACTTTTTCTGGTGCCTGATTTTTTTGCCGCCGTGCTTCTTGTGCGGCGGCCGGAGCTGCTTCTTGCGGCCGAACTCCTGCCTGAAGTTTTTTTCGCTTTGGAAGCTGCCATGAATACCTCGTTAAATCTGAAAAGTCCCGCAGAACGGGCTTGAAAGTTACTGTAAATCGCAGCAGTCAGAAGATAAATGCTGTCACGATTGCTGTCATTCCAAGGATGAAGCTGATACAGGCTCCGTCCAGAAAACGCATATTCTGCAGCAGACGAAGCAGTCGTCCGGCTGCAAATACACCGGTCACCGCAGATGCGGCAAAACCGACAAGACAAAGTCCGACTGACCGGAGTGTCAGCACACTTCCCGTAATACCCGCCATACCTGCTATTCCTGCGGCCAGCTCAAAAAGCAACGCCGCTGCCGTTACCGGTACAGACAGCAGGAAGGAAAAACGGATCGCGTTCTTTCTGCTGAAACCTGCAAAGATGCCCGTGCAAAGCGCTGCTGCCGTACCGCTGACACCCGGAAGCAGAGCTGCCGCCTTTGCTGCGCCGATCTGCCAGGCGCTTTTCATCGGAATCTCTCTCGGAATTGTATCGCCCGGTGCCACCTTGTCTGTGACCAGCAGCAGAACGCCCGTGAGCAGGAAACCGATGCCTGCCATAAAGGGAGATGCCGCTGCAGAGGCAAAGAGCCTGTGAAACAGCGCGCCGAGAAGAACGGCCGGAATCGAAGCCGTCACCAGCATGTCGAAAAGTCTCTGGTAATTGGTGCGCACGGCCGGACTTCTGAGACCCGCTTTATCTGCAGGAATTTCTTTTCCTGTTTTCTTTTTCAGCGAAACATGCAGGCTTCTGACTGCACGGCCTGCCTCCGCTGTCAGACGGATCAGGTCCCTGCGGAAGACAAGCATGACGGCAATCGTTGTGCCTGCATGAAGAAATACATGAAACGGAAGTGCCGGAGCGGTAAAGCCGAACCACCGCTCCAGTATAACCAGGCAGCCGGACGAGCTGACAGGAAGAAACTCCGTCAGACCCTGCACGACTCCCAGAAGAATCGCAATTACAAAATCCATATAATCCCTTCAGAAACAGATGGAAACGCCGGAGGCGTTTCCATTGGATAGGTCTTTTTATTCTTCGCCGTCCCAGTTGTGGTAGACATCCTGTACGTCATCACTTGCATCAAGGAGATCCATGATCTTCTCAAGAGATGCACGGTCAGCCGGATTGGACAGGGAAACATAGTTCTGCGGAATCATGGTAACTTCTGCAGATGCCATCTCAACGCCCAGATCAGCAAGAGCGCTTCTTACTGTCTCGAAATCAGCCGGATCTGTGATGATTTCATAGCTGTCATCTTCTTCCTTGAAGTCTTCAGCACCGGAATCAAGAGCAGCCATCATCAGATCGTCAGCTTCCTGCTCGCATTCTTCCTTATCGATGATGATCTGTCCCTTCTCATCGAACATGAAGGAAACGCTGCCGGTTGTGCCGAGATTGCCGTTGCCCTTGGAGAAAGCTGCTCTGACGTCTGCAGCTGTACGGTTCTTGTTGTCTGTCAGTGCCTTTACGATGATGGCAACACCTGCCGGGCCGTAACCTTCATAGGTGAGCTGCTCGTATGCTGCTCCGCCGTTATCGCCGGAAGCCTTCTTGATACCGCGCTCGATTGTATCGTTCGGTACGTTGTTTGCCTTTGCCTTGGCAATGACTGCTGCAAGCTTGAAGTTATTGGAAGGATCAGGACCGCCCTCCTTGACTGCTACCGCAATTTCACGGCCGATAATTGTAAAAATCTTGCCCTTGGCGGCATCATTCTTTTCCTTCTTGTGCTTGATGTTCGCGAATTTTGAATGTCCTGACATCTTTCCTTCTCCTTTTTAGCTGGATGTTTCTTACTGTAATAATCCTCCGGTGCGTCCTTATACCCGATCCTTCTCCGGAATTCGTTCAGCCCGCACCTTGCGGATGGTATGACCTGCTGTTTTCAGAATATGAAATCTGAAGCAGCCGTCTGTCACCTCTTTATCTTTTTCGGTCGGTATATGACCGAGAAGTGCCGTGAGATACCCGTTGAGCGTTTCATACTCTTCGCCGAAGTCGTGCTTCAGCACCTCCCCCGCACGCTCCAGCGGAAGAAGCCCTTCCATGATGATGCTGTCATCATATTCCATTTGAACGGAATGATCCTCCGGATCGTATTCATCGAGGATATTGCCTACAATCTCCTCCAGAATATCCTCCATTGTCACAATGCCCGCCGTCTGTCCGTATTCATCGACAACAAGAGCGAGCTGAAGCTTCTGGCTTCTCATGAACTGAAGAATTCTGTTGATCGGCCTTGTCTCCGGAACAACCGGAACCGAACGGATCAGATTCGGGATCTCCTCGATCGGCACCGTTCTGTTCTCCGGCGTGTGGACATACAGCTGCATCAGATCTCTCATCATGACAATGCCGAGAACGGTGTCAATGTTGCCCTCAAATACCGGAAATCTGGAAAAGGAGCTTCCCAGAACAAGCTTAACCGCTTCCTCCAGTGTCGCCGTTCCCTCCAGAGCCGTTATACTGCTTCGTCTGGTCATAATATCCTGTGCATCGGTATCACCGAAACTCAGAATATTCTCGATCATCTCCGCTTCATCTTTTTCAAGCTCTCCGTTCTCATGCGCCTCGTCAACAGCTGACATAATTTCATCATCAGCTCCGCCGGAGGCATCGCCGCGGAGAATTCTTTTTAAGAATTTTGTTCGCATCTTCCTTCATGTGCCGGCGCTTTTTCGCCGTTCGGATAAATAGACTATCATAGTCATAAAAAATAATCAACCTGTTCAGTTACCGCACCGTCACGGATAAAGCATCTGGGAACTCGTCTTGTAATGCAGGACGCCAGCTCATAATTGAAGCGTCCGGACAGGTTTCCGAGCTCTTCCGCCGTGATGATTTCATCTCCCTGTCTTCCGAGCAGAACGACCTCATCGCCTGAACAGACATCCGGAATCTTCGTGACATCCACCATGAACTGATCCATGCAGACACGACCGACAATCGGTGCCTTCTGTCCGTGAAGCAGCACATAGCCGCGGTTGGAAAGTCCCCTGGGATAGCCGTCTGCATAGCCGACCGGAACGGTGGCAACGCGTGCTCCCTCATAAGCCTTCCAGGTGCCGCCGTAGCTGACTGCCTGTCCCTCATGCATTGTCTTCACATAGGTCACATGACTCTTAAGTGTCATCACCGGCTGCAGTTCCTGCATCTCACCGGCAACCTCGTCAGACGGCATCAGTCCGTAGAGCGTGATGCCTGCACGCACCATATCCAGATTGGCCTCCTGAAAACGCATCAGTCCCGCACTGTTGCTGACATGAGAGACCGGGATCACCACGCCTCTTGCAGAAAGCATCCCGCGGAAATCGAGATAGCGCTGCAGCTGTACTTCGGCAGGCGTAAGGGCTTCTTCATCCGCTCTTGCAAAGTGTGTGAAAAGTCCCTCGATTTCCAGATTCGGCAATGCCGCGATTCTTTTCACGATATCAGCCGATTCCTCTTCCGGTGCAAAACCGATTCGTCCCATGCCTGTATCGACTGCAATATGAACGTGTACGGTCTTCCCTGCTTTTACCGCTGCCTCCGAGAGCTTTCCGGCTGATTCTTCTTCGAACACACACGGACGGACATCGAGTCCGATCATCTCTTCGTATGCTTCTTCAAATACATAAGAAAGAAGAAGAAGCGGCTTTCTGATTCCGGCACGGCGCAGCTCTGCTGCCTCCTCCGG